>DATEXA010000322.1:0-9797 GCA_035257465.1 Pyrinomonadaceae bacterium
AAGCCATAGCCGAGAGAAAACTGGCCCAGGAACTAGAGCCAGTCTCACTCACCATCAACTTTGAATTGGGATTGGCTTTTTACCACGCTCGCGCCTACGACCAGGCTATCGAACAATTTCAAAAGACTCTCGAGTTGGACCAGAACTTTCCTGCCGTGCTCAATCTCCTTCCCGCCGTCTACGAAGAAAAGGGGATGTATAGCCAGGCCATTGCTCAGTTCAAGAAGTCAATTCCGTTAATGGCACCTGGTGAATCGATACTTTCAAAGGCTGGTCTTGGGCATGTCTATGGGGTAACCGGCAAGAAAAGCGACGCCCGAACTATGCTCGGCGAGCTCACGCGACTCTCCGCACAGGAATATGTGCCTGGCACTAGCATCGCTCTCATCTACGCGGGTCTGGGCGAGAAGGACCAGGCTTTTGCCTGGCTCGACAAGGGGTATGAACAGCGGGCTTTCCAACTCCAATGGATCCAGTTAGACCCGAGGTGGGACAACCTACGCTCGGACCCACGTTTTCAAGACCTACTGCGCCGCATTAACCTCACGCAGTAGTCAAAAGCTAACGCGAATTTCAGAGCAACAGATGTCGCTTGCACGCAAACGAGCACGTTATCGTTTTTTTTCTTTGCGTGCGGGTGCTCGCTTGTCGGCATCTGCCAGGATTCTGCTTACCCAACGAAGTTCCGTTTCCATCTGCTGAATGATCAATTGCAACATCCAAACCGCTTCATGATAAGGATGTCCAACCTCAGTCATCACGTCGTCGAGCGTGGCGTGTTCTTCGGCAAGTCGCTCTTCCAGAAATTTCTTTCGGCTATTCAATTGTTTTCGAAACGCGCGCGGCCGTGCTTGCCAAGACAAGGCTAACCAAATCAGAAAAGGTTGATGCACGCGCTCGATTACCCAGTGCTTACCCTCTAACGCGTCGGCCAGGCGGTCACGGCCCGTCGCAGTGGTCTCGAAAACACGCCGCTCAGGTCCGGCAGACGGTGAATCGTCAGCCAGGGTTCGAATAAGCCGAAGCTTTGTCAGCTTATCAAGTGAGTAATAGATCTGTGGTCGTGAGACTGGTGCCCAATCGCGTATCTTGCGATCCTCGAGCGTGACATTTACCTCGTATCCGTGCATGGGTCGTTCGGCCAACAAGCTAAGAATTACCAGGTCAGGAATTGTTAGCCTCGTTTGATTTGCCGGCTGAAGACTCTTGCGAGCTTTCTTGTTTCCTTGCTTGACGGCAATAGCCATGCGACGTATTATACCTCGGCTAGTCCAAATTAGACTAGATTACTTTTGAAAAGTGAGTTTTGGGTTATGACTTTCAACGGCAGATTTATTTCGGCTGTGCTCGCATTGAGTGTGGCACTTCTAACGTGCACGGCTATTCTCGCAGCCCGAGCAAACGAGGAGAAAAGGACCATGATCAACAAGTCGACGCCAATTCTACACGTCACGGCCGTAGAACCAGGCGTTAAGTTTTGGAACGAACGCTTCGGCTTTAAGACCACAATTCAAGTGCCCGAAGGCGATCACGTCGGCTTTGCCGCTATTGATAATGGTAGCGTTGAACTGATGTATCAGACTTATGAAGGTATGAAGGGTGATCCGTCTAGCCCGTTAGCCAGGGCTGCCGAGCAAGGGCCCAGCTTCATCTTTATGGAGGTGGCGGACATCAATGCCGTCGTCAAGGCGTTAGAGGGCGCGGAGATTGTTGAAGGCATTCACGTTACACTCTATGGCGCGAAGGAAGTGATAGCGAAAGAGCCCGGCGGCCATTTCGTTATCTTTTCACAGCTACCAAAACAGCCACAGCAATAGCATCGGAGCGAAATCATGCAAGTAGATGAGCGTCAACTTAAAGATCTCATATCGATTGGTGCGGCCACGTTGGAGGACTTGGAACTGATTGGGATCGATAGCGTGGCCCAACTCCGCTTACGCAACCCGCAACGCATATATCAGCAGTTGTGCCGTATCAAGAGGCAGGCGATCGATCCGTGCTGTTTGGATGTGTTCGTTGCAGCGGTGGCGCAGGCAAGGGATCCAAATCTTCCAATTGAACAATGTCAGTGGTGGTACTGGAGCAAAGTGCGCAAACAGCAGAACAAAAGCGATTGAAACTGTTGCGCGATCAAGAGTGACTTGATGCAAAACCCACCAAGCCACAAGTTCTCAGACCCCTCAGTGCGTGTGATAAAAGTGGATAACCTTGCACCAGGGGATCCGGGGTATAAGCTCACTTTGCATTAGCACGCAACCTCAGAATGGGCCACGCCACACCACACTGAATCGTCGGACATATTCCAGGAACGTTGCACCTATATCCTGTCTCTAAGGATTGAAAGATACGCGTTCCAGGGGCCGGTTGCTTCGCCGTAGGCTTTCGCCATAGTGCGGGCAATCTGCGCGACGTGGTCTAGATCGTGAACTACCCAGGTCGCCAGCAATTGACTAAGCGTCACCTCGCCAAGTTCTGGATGCTTCCCTTCTTTTTCCAAATCGACTTCCGTCAGATTCAAACTGCGTAGCGCCGCCACATTCTCTCGCCGGAGTTCGGCGAATGTGTTAAGAAGCTCAGTGAGGGTTCTACCTTGACTCTGTGTAAACTGAGCGTTCCGATCAAATGGTTCGAATGGTCGATTGTCGTCGGATAGAATGTGTCGAGTTCGCGGAATCCAATCTGTCCTCTCTCCGTGGATTAAATGACCAATCACATCGTACGGTGACCATGTTCCTTCGCCCTCAGTGGCTGTTATCCACGTATCCGTTAGCCCGCCGAGCAGGGCTCTGATAGTTGCTGGCGTTCTTTCAAGGACTGCCACGGCGTCATCGAGATTGAATTCAGTTTTGCTCATTGCCGTATTGTACTCGTCGTTCTAAACAGGTGACCCGTCTCGAGCACGCGCCGAAGCCATTCATCCAGGTCTAATAACCTCAAGCGGTTCTCTGCATTGAACTCAGTTAAATCGAAAGCGTCCATTTTTTTGCAACGCTCAAGTTAATTCCCGCATCTCACGTGCGTTCCCTATTTAGGTCTGTTAATACGCCATCCATAAAGTACGCGAACTAGTAGTCTGCAGTTGAAAACCTGATAAGACGCACGCGCCATTAGTAACCCATCCATAAGCTCATGTCTTCTGAAATAAACTCAGCGAGACCGTCGCATGCAAGCGCGATGAA
The DNA here is from genome assembly GCA_035257465.1 of Pyrinomonadaceae bacterium. Lineage (GTDB taxonomy): Bacteria > Acidobacteriota > Blastocatellia > Pyrinomonadales > Pyrinomonadaceae > PSRF01. The sequence continues at coordinate 3,180 of DATEXA010000322.1, forward strand.
AGAAAAGATAAACGTTGGTATCGTCGGCGGAGGAATCGGCGGCATTGCTACCGCGGTGGCGTTGCAACAAGCAGGCATCGATACCGTTGTATACGAAAGAGCCTCCGAGCATCGTGAATCTGGAGCCGGTATGATGCTGTGGCCCAATGCCACACGCGTGTTGCGTGGCTTTGGGTTGATTGAAGATATTCTAGCTCGTAGTGGTTCAAGTACTCACTTTCTGGTACGAGCAAGCAGCGGAACCGTACTAATGGATATTGCGCTCGGCGAGTTTGATGTTCCCGCGATATGCACGCGCCGATCGGATCTGTTGAATATTCTTCTCTCCGCAGTACGACCCAATTGCGTTCAGCTTGGCCATAAGCTCAGTAAATTAGAACAGTCGACAGATCGAGTAAGACTGACGTTTGAAGGCGGTCGCGTCGCAGAGCACGATCTCGTGATCGGCGCCGATGGCATTCGCTCGCGAGTTCGCTCGGAGTTGTTTGGGTCTATTGAACCAACATATCGCGGCTATTCAGTGTGGCGTGGTCTGGCCCATTATCAGGGTCAGGACATCCGGCCTGGAGCGAATAGCGAGACCTGGGGAGCCGGAAAGCGTTTCGGGATATTGAACGTCGGGCAAGGCAAATTCACCTGGTACGCGACGGCGAATGAACCGGCAGGCCGGCTCAATTCGCCCACCGATTGGAAGCGTGAACTACTAAACTCTTTCCAGCAATGGCACAAACCAATAACGGATCTAATTGCTGCGACTGATGACAATGAGATTTTGAAAAACGGTGCTTATGATCTTGCCCGTCTACGGCCTTGGACCAAAGGACGTGTGACACTGTTGGGAGATGCAGCACATCCGTGTACGCCGAATCTCGGTCAGGGTGGCGGTATGGCCCTTGAAGATGCTGCGATGTTTGCAAAATGCATCACGAGCGAAAAGACACCGGAAGCTGCCTTGAATCGCTATGAACATTTACGACGTCATCGTACGCGGCATATCCAACAAAGGTCTCGCTTGATAGGTGGGATTGCACAATGGGAAAACCCGATCGTCGTGGCTGGACGTCGCGCGGTAACGGGAGTACTGCCCGCTCTGTTTTTTGAGCTTCGATTAAGAAGAGTTTATTCCTATAAGATTTGAGGGCTGAGTAAGCTAAGGAGGACTGTTGAGATCATGAATAAGCACATTCAATTTACAACTGCGATTTTGTCAGCTCTTGCCATGGTTGTTGTCTTCTCTTTAGCAGCCCACCCAAAAACGGTAGCCGGAAAGGATTCGTCGAGTTCAGTTGGAGCTGCAGGAATGGTTGTGCCTGATGTGCGGCGATACAAGATCGATGCCGGCCAAAGCAATTTTATGGTCCATGCATATGTGGGAGGATTGCTCTCGACTTTTGGACACAACCACAATATCGCGGTAAAGGACATGAGCGGAGACACAGAGTTCACTGACGGTACGGTTTCTCCCGCGTCACTTCACATGAAAATTCGAGCTGACTCACTGACCGTTGTCGATAAAATAAGTGACAGCGATCGACAGACAATCGAGAAAACGATGCGCGATCAAGTACTTGAAACAGCAAAATACCCGGAGAGTCACTTTCAATAGTACTAAGATCGAGGCCACTAAGAATTCTGATACTCAATACCAGGCTAAGATCTGGGGTGATCTGACGCTACATGGTGTTACTCATAATGTGCCCCTCAACGCTCAACTTACCTTCGACTACAAAACCCTGCGGGCACGTGGAGAGTTCGCCTTAAAAATGAGCGACTATTCGATAAAAGCTCCGTCAGTCGGCGGCGGCACCATTACTGTCAAGGACACACTAAAATTTAATTTCAACATCTTCTCGCAGTGAGCTTTACAGTCAGCCCTCAATTGAGCGGGAAAAACTAACTACGGAGGAAAACGATGAATCTTTCACAACCAAAGAGTGTCACTGTGCCAGAAATCGCATTAATTGCCGTAACGCGCGGAGCGATCGGTTTTGGCGCGGGCTTATTGCTAGCCAGTAAGTTGAAACGCGAACGACGAAAGGTCTTGGGCTGGACTTTGTTTTTGTCCGGGCTTGCCAGCACAATTCCAATCGCACTGCATCTCTTCGGGACGCAAAGGACTGAAGCCATTTCCGAGCATTGAGTGACCGCCGCTTTCGAGACGAGCGGACAATGGTCTATCGGGACATACTCGCCGCGGTTCCGGCCATCCGTCGTCACTCGTGTGCAAGCGTGTACAGGCATTCAAGGTTGTTTTCTCAAGCGGTCGCTCCGAGCACACCACACCATTCTTCCGTCAACGATCCAGGAACTGACTCGAGTAGTAATTCGTCAACGTAACACCAGCCCCATTCTTCATCCGGTTCAAAAGATCTGATTAACGGGTGATTCGTTGAATGAAAATGCTTTGCCGCGTGCTTGTTCTTTGACTCGTCGCAGCAGCCGACGTGACCGCAGGTTACGCAAAGTCGCAAATGGAGCCATCGGTCGCCCATTTTCAAACACTCTTCACAGCTGTTCGGGGTTCTCGGAGTGACATTGCCAATTTCAAACAAATGCGAACAGCAGTTCATTATTGAAATCCTCATGTTGAGGGGAAGCGAAACCGATGCGACGGTTTGCCACAAATAACGCCCCCCCAGGGTGTAACTTTCGTTTGTCACTCGAATCCGGGACGAGCGATCTCTCGCTGATGTCGGTTCGGTTGATTTCAGTCCGGCGCCGGCACTACTACCGGAGCGCCCTTGTCCTTAACTAAGAACACGACGAACTTAGCCGGTTTGGTAGTGCTTGCGTTCCTACCCACGACGTGAACATCGTCCGGGCCCTCATAAAAAGTCTGGCCCGGTGTCAGCGTCACCTCCTTTCCACCTTTCACCTGCATGATTATCGAGCCCTCCAACACATAGACGAACGCATGTGCATTGTGCCGGTGAATGGGATCCGCGCTGCCCGGTGGATAGTCCACTGTGATCATTAAGACTTCTTTGCCGGGAAACTCGGGCAGATCTTTCGAAGTTAGCGATGTCACCGAGGCTTGTGGCGCCTGACTAGCAGCGGGCTGTTGGGCCATCAGCGTGCCAGGCATCAGAAATAGCAGGACGAGCAGTAATCTCTTGTTGTTCATAATTAACCTCTCGTTGGTCATGACTCCTCAACTGGTGTTACAAGCCGGCCGTGGCCACGTCGATCGTGCGCTACCACGCGGAAGCCGTTCTGGGCGAGGAAGAGCATTTGTCCGTCCCACATGTCGGCATTCAAGGGCCAGCCGTGTGAGAACGTAACGACTGGGCCTGCGCCCCAGTCCTTGTAGTAAATCTGCGTTCCGTCTTTCGTTGTGATCGTACTCATGAGCTCTCCTTTTTTATCGTTCGTGTAGCTTCAGTTTTTCCCATTTGCTCCGGAGCGATTTGTGTAGAACTTCGTGCTTCGGGAGCATCAACCAACCTGGGAGGCTGCCTTCGGATTCGGGATCTGACTTGTTGACAGCTTCAGCCAATCTTCGAAGCGCGTCTTGCCAAGTTGCGCCTCACCGGTCGGCACGATGCTCCGCTCGCTCAGCTCGGTGCCGAAGTAGCGCGCACCTGGATCAGCTACCACCTCGCGCGGATCGTTCAGTGCGCTAAGTCGTTGCCGGATGAGTTCATCAAAACGAAACGGTTCGGGCCCAGCGATTTCAATTGTGCCATTCAGCGGTGCACTCGTCGCCACTCTACAAAGCGCACCAACGACGTCGTCTGCGGCAATCGGCTGGAATAACACTGGCGGCAGGTGAACGCTATTGCCTGTGGTTGCCTCGTCGGCGATGCGCTTGACGAATTCAAAAAATTGAGTTGAACGTACGATCGTGTAAGGGATCGAGCCTTCCTTGATTAGCTTCTCCTGAGCCACTTTCGCCCGCAGGTAACCACTGTCAGGTAAACGCTCGCTTCCAACTATCGAGACCGCGACGTGATGACGTACACCGGCAGTGGCTTCATACGAAAGAAGATTGCGAGTGGACGTCTGAAAGAAATTCATCACCGCCGTATCTTCAAACGACGGAGAATTTGAAACATCGACAACGACCTGGGCATCTTTAAGTACTTCGCCCAGGCCTTCGCCTGTAAGCGTGTTGACTCCTGAATTGGGTGATGCCGCTACTGCCTCATGTCCGAGGGCATTAAGTTTTGTCACCAGCCTTGATCCAATAAGCCCGGTGCCACCGATAACTACGATCTTCATATTGATTCCTCTTTCTGTTTCGCGGCAGAAGCCTTCGAAACTACCAGTTACTGTTTCGGTACTCGCTAAGACTGGATAGCAGTCTCACTTGTGACACGAAATTTTTGCGAACTCTCTACCGCGGTTGAATTCCGAAACGAACACGATTTTGAAAACTCGCTGTCACGAATCGACCGGCTCCGCAGTCTTTATTCGCAAGACAAAAGCAATCTATGGGAAGAGGATGAAACAATCATCGAGTGAGTGCTGACTTTGCTTCAGCCTATGGCAGTGAGGTTCTGAGACTGGCGGACCGCGTGACACACGTCGCTAGTGGTATCCGTCGGTTTGTCGATCGAGGATGTACAGACAATCACACGGTTTGAGAAGTCTGTTTTCGGATTCTAAACCTTTGCGTCAAACGTATTGGTACCAGCAGTCAGCAAATTCAGAACGAATAGACCAGTCGCAAGGTACCAAAGGTTTGGAGTCGGAAAAGTCCAAATCTCTAAGGCGAGGTTTTCATCTTCTGGAGAATCGTTTTCACTTGACCAGCGAACTCTCCTTTCGGCGCGAGGCGTAGATAGGCTTCGAATTCGGTCCTCGCATCCTCCCGCTTTCCACTACGCAACAAAATGTTTCCCGCAAGCAAATGTGCATCGGCAAGATCTTGATTCAATTGCAACGTTAGAGCAATCTGCTTTGCTGCCTGTTGTACATCACCACTGGCCCAATAGACCCGGCCCAAAGCAAAGTGCCCCCGCCAGGAATGATTGTCAATTCTCAGCCCTTGACGTAACCGCGGCTCTGCCTCCGAGTATTTCTTTTGTTGCATATAGAGTTCGCCTAACGCAAAAAACGCATTCGAGGCGTCAGGGGCAAGCTCAATCGCTCGCTTGAGGGCGAGTTCAGCTTTGTCCCACTCCTTTGCATCCATGTAGGCGGTGCCCAACTTAATTTGCGCTTCCGGGAAGTTTGGATAAATGGCAATTGCCTTCTCGAGATGTAGTATGCCTTCGGCGAGTTTGTTTTTCGCAAGCAACGCAGTCTCACCCTTCTCAAATTCGCTGCGAGCCTCGGGAGGCACGTTTGCATCCAGGAGTTTCGTGGTGCTGGACGGCGTCTCAGTTTCCGAGATCTCCGGCACCAGTTGGATCTGGACGTCCTCGCTTGACTGCATAATAAGGTTGACCTCCCGCCGCACTTCGCGGTAACCCGAGAGTCTGACAGTTACGAAATACTGCACGGGTGATAGCGACGAGAAACGAAACTTGCCTAGACGATCGGTAACCTCTTCGTTAACAAAACCACCACTCACCGCCTCGAGACGGACGACTATGTTCGGCACCGGTGTACCATTACTTGCAAAACGAACCTGGCCGCGGATTTCGATTGGCTCGCTTGCAGAATGGATCTGAGCAACTGCGGAACCAACACACATGTTGATGAGAAGGAGCATTCCGAATGTTCCAAACTTATCAAGCCGCATCTGCCGGTCCTCATGAAACGATCACTGGCTATTGATCAAAAAGCGAGGGAGAAGACTCACGTCTTCTCCCTCCCACAACTCGATGAGACTGGTTTAGAACTCAAACCTCATTCCGAGTCTCATATTGAAAGGGAGGTAGAACAGAGTCGGTTGCAGGAAGTCAGGATTCGGTTGGCCCAAAGTGCTTTCGGCATTTTGGTTCTTCAAGCGAACCGTTTGAGTGTTGAAGATGTTGAAGAAGTCAGCAATAAAACTCAGCTTCATCCTCTCGTTAATGTGGTAAGGATAATCAGCGTGAAAATCGAACCTCACATTAGAGGGAGTTCGCCCTTCCGATCCACGCCCTCCAACAGGTACTTCACCGGCGTTCGCATAGACTGGATGCGCCAGCAACTCGCTGATGGGCACGCCTGTCTCAAAGTGCATCGCGGGTCCGATAGTGAGACCACCAAGTCTGCGTCCGAACGAACCGAACTTGTCTTTGGTGAACTGATAGCTGGTGAAGACATTAATTATATGTCGGCGATCAGTGTTAAGTGGACCAACTTTAAACTGGTCCCCGAGCAGGTTGAAGTCACCGGCGGTGAAGTCAAACAGGGAGCTGATGCCCGGATCAGTTTGACCGTTGTCGTTTCGAAAATGCCCTTCGTAGTTTCCACGCAGGCTGGCGATGCGCCAGTTAGAAAGCAACTGCCAATTGTTCGAGAAGCGCTTGTTTACTTCTATCTCGAGAGCCTTGTAAATGTGTACCGGGTCAACGAATCCATCTGGAACACCGTCAGCCCCGGAACTGCCCGCTGGCTTTCCATTCTTACCGTTGGTTTCGTAGCACACGGCTCCCAACAACGCACCTGTATGTGGATCATTTACGGCGGTGACGAGATTGGGATCACAAGTGGCCGGAGCGTTCGTGATATCACCCGCCAAAT
>DATEXA010000323.1:0-16436 GCA_035257465.1 Pyrinomonadaceae bacterium
CCTATGGGCCACAAATGCTGCAAAGAACGAATGTGGCAACCGATAAACTCGGGGCTTACAGAACGATCGTTGCTAACACGACGGCAATGCAAGAGGTTCCCGCAGGCAGTTACATAGTATTCCTTTACCAACCACAACGAACCAACGTCTTGGCTCTGTTCGAGCCACAAATCTATCCGAATCGCCTCACAGGAACTGGGGAAGCAGAACGTCCTTACGACGTTGCCGGGTGGACTTTACCACTTCAATTAGGTGTTGCGGCACCAGCAATTTTGTCGATTCGTGAAGCCGCTGCGGATCGCAAGCTGACGCTCTTGAAAGACGAGAATGAGGTAAGGGCGGACCTTGCCCTTCCTTTGAGAAAGTCAGACGCGTCTCCCATCAAGAATCCGATCCCACAACCAGTGCGCATCGGAATATACAAAGGCTCAATTGGAAACATGGACGAGGGATGGACGCGTTATGTGTTCGATACTTTCAACGTACCCTATTCTTCGCTAAAAGACTCAGACGTCAAAGGGGGAAATCTGGACTCGAAGTTCGACGTCATCCTGTTGCCGTCCCAACGTGGCCGCGAAATCATTGAGGGTAATGCTGCGGGAAGTCTCCCGGCAGAATACACAGGCGGCATCGGCGAAACAGGCGTTTCTAATCTGAAGGAATTTGTGAACCGCGGAGGTACGATGCTTTGTTTCGACGCCTCGTGCCAATTGCCAATTGAGCAGTTTCATTTGCCAATCAAAAACGTACTTGAAAGCCTGAAATCATCTGACTTCTACTGCCCCGGATCGATAGTGGCGTTGGACCTGGATAACAAGAATCCGATTACCGCAACCTTGCCGACTACGCTGCCTGGGTACTTCATCAATAGCTCCGCGTTTTCGACAACCGACAGCAGCGTGCGGGTCGTCGCACGTTACGCCAAAGATAACGTGCTGCTATCCGGATGGCTTCTGGGTGAGGACAAGCTGCGTGGGCAAATTGCGCTGGCTGAAGTTCCCTTTGGCAAAGGTCGAGTCGTTCTATTTGCCTTCCGCCCTCAGCACCGTGGACAGACATGGGCGACCTTGCCGCTCATCTGGAATTCGATTGCCGCTACTTCAAGATAGCGCCATTGTTGACAGGTCAGTCTTAACTTGCTCCTCCCCTCGGTCTGGAGGTATCTTGATAATGCTTCAACGGTTTTCTCTTCCCTGAACCTTCTCAAAAACCGCAAGCATCTATTTCAACTGAACCGCATCCTAACGTCTTCGTGACGGTGTAATCCGAGCCGCAATTGGAGCTAATATGAAGAAGTATGTTGTATTGACATTGCTCTTCTCCCTACTCCTAATCACTGCAATTGCAAATCAGGCGCAAACTCGTCCGAGGCGAGCAGTACAACCTGACGCGAGTGGTGATACTAAAGCTTCCCCGCCCCAGCCTGGCCCCGACCGACCGGTATTGCGCGGCGCCTATCCAGACGGCCAGAAGCCGACTGACTCGAAAACTGCTGAACCAGCTGGCCCGCAGGAAGTCGAAGCCGGTGACATCATACGTGTGGATACAACCCTGGTGACGATTCCGGTAAGTGTGATGGATCGTGACGGTCGCTACGTTCCTAATTTGCGCAAGGAAGATTTTCGACTGTGGGAAGAGGGGGTGGAGCAAGATGTAGCCTTCTTCTCGTCAGTAGATAAACCCTTTTCCGTGGTGCTCATGCTTGATACGAGCCCATCCACCCAATTCAGACTCGAAGACATCCAGGAAGCAGCCATCAGTTTCGTAAACCAGCTTCGGCCAGACGACCGCGTGATGGTTGTTTCGTTCAATGGCGAGATAAACGTTTTGTCAGATTTCACGAGCGATCGCTCTAAACTTGATCGCGCAATTAGACGCGCACACACAGACGACGGAACTCGGCTCTACGACGCGGTCGATGCCGTGATTAATCGTGAACTCTCGCGAGTTCAAGGTAGAAAGGCAATTGTGCTCTTCACTGATGGCGTGGACACAACCAGCCGACGGGCGACCTACGAAAGCAATCTTCAGGACGCACAGGAGCTGGACGCCCTAATCTACTCAGTTCAATACGACACTTCAGCAGACGTAGCGGGAGTTACTTTTCCCGGTCAAAACGATGTCTTCGGACAGATTCTCGGGGGAATTTTTGGCGGCGGTCGTCGCGGCGGCTATCCTCGAGGTGGCGGAGGCTACCCCCGTGGCGGAGGTGGCTATCCGCGTGGTACCGGACGCAGCGATTACGAGCTCGCTGACCAATACCTTCGAGAGATTGCAAACAACACGGGTGGACGCCAGTATCATGCTGACAGCCTGCAGAACATGTCGTTGGCATTTGCGAATGTAGCCGAGGAACTACGCCGGCAATATAGTATTGGTTACTACCCGAAACGACCGGGTCAGCCCGGGGAGCGACGCCAGATCAAGGTGAGGGCCAATGAACCAAATCTTGCGGTCCGATCACGTGATAGCTACGTAGTGAATTCGCCAGGTACGTCAGTGGCAAATGGCAATCGCCAGAACCCTCCAGTATTACGTAAACTGACTCCGGAGCGCCCTTCAACTAAATTCTAAGGCCCCAACCTTCAAGGTGTAGACATAAAAAAGCGCGGCGGTTTTTGCCGTCCGCCGCGCCAACTATACCCACAGGAGGAAAGGGGTATTCAACGGTGCGATAATAGCACGGTTGGACACCTAACTCCCAGCGTTAGGATGTTACTTTAGTGGATTTTTTCTTAGGTTTTTACCCAGCCGACACCCCCTACTTAAGTTTGCGATTGCCCACTCTTCACCACTAAGTTCAAAGCAACTCAGACACAGCTGTTTTGTTCGGGAAACACGCCATTTTTCTGTTCGGAATCGTACAGACGCCCCGATGAGTGAGGTCTAGATTCGATTGCAAACAACAAGCAGGGTGGCCGCGGTCGTTGTGTCCTTCCCGACTGACCTTGAGAACGCGCAACGACCCGGCCTCATCTGACACACTCCCGATACATTTTAGAAATCACAGGGATTGCCGAGTTGAATTCCCCCCGTAGCGATGTTTGCTATGCAACTGACTAAAAGCCGCATCCTCTACATCGAAGATCACGATGACACTCGCGAGCTAGTCTCTCTTGTTCTTTGTCAAAGCGGGTATGACGTCATAACCGGCTCAACAATTGAAGCTGCTGTTCAACTCGCAGGTGCAAGGACATTTGATCTTTACCTACTCGATTCTTGGCTTCCCGACGGCTCAGGCTTGGATCTCTGCAAACGCATTCGTGAGTTTGACCCACACACGCCGATTCTCTTCTACTCCGCGGCTGCATATGAAGTTGATCGTGAAATGGCCCTTGAGTCTGGGGCTCAAGCGTACTTAGTTAAGCCTAGCCAAACTGCAGATTTGTGCGCACTCGTTTCGTCACTCATAGAAACATTTAGAGCGGGGGCTAGTAACTAAGTCAACGTTGCTTCAGCTTGAGCCAGTCTCACGGGCCAAATGTTCCGGAATACGAACTCTACGACCCATAGCGTTACTGCAATCACGACTGTAAGTACTAACCAGAATTCCCAATAAGACCCGAATCGTTGCTCCCATCCAGGCTGTATCCGATGAGCAAGGTTTACGTTTAGATCCGGGGCAGTAAAAACTCTCGACAGCAACTGGACTAGCAGGTACCAACCAAACGCAAGGAGCCACGTGCCTCGATCCATTCCGATTTGTCGTAACACAAACACTCCCACGATCAGACCACCGACATGCGCGAGAGTGGAAGTAAAGAACACACCCCAGGCGAGCACTACATAGATGAACCAGACGAAGAGACCAGGGATCGTCCAAATGATTGCGGTTCGTGTGAGCCTGCGATTGCCACAAAACAAACCAATCGCTAAGAGCAGGTTGCCTATATTGCACATCCAAAGCAGGTGACCCAGCTGACCGACTCGCCAATAGTGAACGCACTGCGCCAGAAAGAACATGAGCGGAAGGATTCCAATCATGCGAAATCTGACCTCTAAGGTTACTCTGTCGTTCAACGTTTGGAGATGCTCCGACACAATAGGTACGACAAAGAATAGCACTCCCACTCTGGCCTTCGGAAAAAACCAAGAGCCATCTTGACAATGATCGGCAAGGAAAAGAGACTAGCGACAACTCGAAATCGCGTTCCAGGGTGCACCTAGTACAAATGCCTTCTCTCGAAGAACTTCTTCAGAAATCCATCCCCGAATTAAGTGAACTGTTCATTGGACGTCGTCGTCCCGTCCCTAAAGGTTTACTTGAAGCTCTCGAAATCGATTCACGGCAGGGAGCTAAACAGCTTGCGAAGCGGATTCGTGGACGTTACCGCAGCAACCGTTCTGAAGGACAACGACTTCATGTTCTTCTTCGGTTTGAGATTGATTTATGGACTGAAGGATATTCCATGGTTGCCGGGGTCGACGAAGCGGGAATGGCGCCATTAGCGGGGCCAGTCGTAGCAGGAGCGGTCATCCTTCCACAAAATTACAAACTGCGCGGCCTTAACGATTCAAAAAAGATCCTGGATCCTGAGAAGCGAGATGAGCTGGCAGCGCAAATCAAACAGGACGCGTTCTGCTGGTCAGTTGGCTTTGCAGAGGTCGAAGAGATCGACAAGATAAACATCTACCATGCCGGCTTGTTAGCGATGCAGCGAGCTGTCGCTGGTCTTAGTTCTCAACCGGACTTCATTCTTGTTGATGCTCGAAAAATTCCCAACTGTACTACTCCCCAACGAGGAATCATTCGAGGCGATGCCCTCTCCGCTAGCATCGCAGCGGCCTCCATCATCGCAAAGACTACTCGCGATGCACATATGCTAGAACTCGACCGACTCTACAGTGGCTACGGATTAGCGTCACACAAAGGTTACCCAACACCGGAACACTGTCGCGCCCTGAAAGAACTAGGTGCACTGCCAATACATCGACGGAGTTTTGCTCGCGTGCGGCAAGCGCTCGGTCTCGATCCAATCCAAACAGAACTTTTTGGAGAACCGGAAGGCGAGGGCTCAGAGATCTTCGAGAACGATTCCGAGGTTGCAAAAGAGCTTGCTTTGTCTCAGGGTCTATAGCGAGGGTCTATAGCGACGTTGAAATCGTCATCCTTTCACTACACTTAAAGAATCACTTTAGGCTTCACTTCTCTTCGCGTCATGGCTTCACTCAGCGAATACAAGAAGAAACGGAAGTTTGACAAGACACCGGAACCTGGCCCAACCAGGAAAAGGACGAGGACCGGGAGAATGTTCGTTGTTCAGAAACATCGAGCGACCCAGCTTCATTACGACTTCCGCCTGGAGGCTGACGGCGTACTCAAGTCGTGGGCGGTACCAAAGGGACCTTCGCTTGATCCGAGTGTAAAGCGACTCGCAATGGAGGTTGAGGACCATCCGGTAGATTACGCGAAGTTTGAAGGTGTGATACCGGAAGGCGAGTACGGTGGGGGCACTGTGATGGTTTGGGATTACGGCACGTACGCGCCAGAGAAAAAAGGCGAGGATGTCAGCGAAGCTTTGAAAAAGGGTGAGTTGAAGTTCGCTCTCGACGGTGAAAAGTTAAAAGGCTCATGGGTGCTTGTTCGCACACGCGGTCGACAGTGGCTCTTACTAAAACATCGCGACTACTACACTACGACTGAAGAAGTCACGGACCTGGCGCCCGTCTCAATATTAACGCGACGCAGCTTAGCGGAAATCGCTGAGGACGAGGGAGGCAATGTCAAAAAAGCAGCCACTGGTGATCCGAAGAAGATTCCACGACGAACTGGAGTGAAGCGTCGGAAGCAAGGTGCGAAACCAAAGGTGTGGCACAGCAAGGCTCGATGATCGCCGCCAGCAGACTTCAAGTTAAAGCTCAAGGTTAACTTTCACTCTCCAACAATCCGCGATAGGACAATTTCCCATTAACAATCCTCGCCGCCGACGTGTATGGGTGAACTTCTGTTTTCTTTTCATCGAGAATGTGAACGACGGCAATATGGTTGGCTTTTAAATAATCCGAGATGAGACTCCGATGACAGCGCCACCAAAGAGCCTCCGCACACATAACAGCAGATCGATCCTTAGACGCAACTTCAAGTAACTCGCTAATTCCCTGCTTGAACGAATGCGTTTCCATGTAGTCCGCGTAGGCCCGAAACGACGCATTCTTCCAGGCTGTATTTTTTGAACTCGCATTCGCCTGACGTCTCCCGCCAAGAAGTGGGGCGTGTAGATATTTAATGTCCAGTGTTGTCAGATCTCCAGCGAGCGCGGCCTTGTTGAATTGGGGATAGCGTCTTGAACCGGGAAAGCTGCGAACGTCAATCAGTGTTTCTATCTTGTGAGCTTCTAAGAGCCGGCGAAACTCTTCAGCCGTTCGTGTTGAGTGACCCACTGTCCATACTTGCAGATCGTCGTGAGGTTTTTCTTTCATGCACAGATCCTAACCATGAACTTCAACTGTAGGCCTGCCGACCGTTCAAGTTATACCTGACTGCGAGCCACTCGTTATCCGTCGAGTTAAAGATACGCTTCAAGTCGAAAGCGGCCCTTCTTCGCGACCAGCGGAGCGAACAAGTCACCGAGTCGACGAACTCGAGCAGGCACGTTATCAATTCGAAAGTCCTCCAACGCCACGCCGCGCTTAAGCTCACTCCATTTCACCGGAGTTGAAACGGTCGGACGATCCTTTGGCCGAACAGAATAAACAGAAGCCAATGTTCGTCCCCAGGCATTCTGGTTGTAATCAACAAGCACTCTTCCCTTTGGCCGCTTCGAAACTTGATACACAGCAGTTAAAAGATCAGGCGCTTCTCCCGCGACAGTATGTGAAAACATCTTCGCAAAGCTCCACACCTGCTTTTGTGTCGGTCCATATTGAATGGGAATGTAAATGTGAATTCCTTTTGAGCCAGTCGTCTTGGGATAACTGGGAATCTTCAAAGCGTCGAATGCAGTCTTCAAAAACAACGCCGCTTCAATCACCTTTTCGAACGACGCCCCAGGCACAGGATCCAGATCAAAGTGCAAATAATCCGGACGATCGACGTCGTCACAGCGCGCATACCATTGGTTGAGATCGATGCAACCAAGATTGATGACCCACATTAGTGATGCGAGATCCTGAATCATTGGAAAGTCGATCACGTTGCCTGATGAATGTTCGATGCTACAGATCTCAATCCAGCTCGGACGTGGTGAAGGAGCGCGTTTCATGAAGAAGAAGTCTTCCCCTGCCCCGTTTGGATATCGCTTCATCACCATTGCACGATCCTTCAGATGAGGCAGCAACGCTGGTGCGATGTTGATGTAATACTGGATCAAGTCACGCTTACTGATTCCAAGTTTCGGCCAGAAGAGTTTGTCGAGATTTGTGAGCTTCACGAGCCGGCCATTGACTTCGAGCTCAATGTTCGACTTGTTGCCTGGTAACTTGATTGAAGGAATTGATCGAGTGAGTTTGCTTCCTTGATCCTGACTTCTGGTAACTATGGCGGGATGATATTCGCGAGTCGGAACCTTCTTGATGGGCATTAGTTAAAGTATGACTTTAGAAAGCGGTGCTCAAGAGTTAATGCAGAACTTCACCTAATCATGAACCGGGCTACCAGCCACTACGCTCCTCAATCTCCTTCTCGATCGCCCTAAGTCCGTTTAGCAACACTTGGCGATGAGCTGGATGCTTTGCGCGTTCCAATTGCTCCAGCAGCCTGGCCTTCGATAACCGCAAGGATTCCAGGCGATCCTGCTTCAACCGTTCTTCGGCGCTCTTAGTTTGAGAGTGAAGGTCAGGCCTCGCCACCTCTACTTCCTCTATCTGATCCGAAACCGCTTTGCTGTCCCAACCACGAGCCATATCTCAGATAACCGTACCATCCTGGATCATAGCGTTCTTCGTTACGATGATTATCCCGTCGCGAATGTAGTACGACTTGTCTTCACTGTCTGCTTCGATAACTCCAGCCTCATTCAGCAGTCGCGCATTGCTGCCAATACGAGCATTTTTGTCGATGATTGCTCGTCTGACGACACTTCCCTCCCCTATGCCGACGCACGGAATCCCATCACTTTGATCCTTTCGCATGTCATCGAAAGTTTGATAGTAGTCAGCACCCATGATGAACGAAGCATCGATCTTCACACCCTTCGAGATTCGACTACGCAAACCTACGACACAATTCGTAATCTTTGCGCCATTGATGATGCAACCTTCACTGACGATCGAATCGTCGATTTGTGTATCTTCAATCTTAGAAGGAGGGAGATAGCGCGCTCGTGTGTAGACGGGAGCTTCAGCGTCGAACATGTTGAACTGGGGAATCTTGCGTGTCAGATCCAGGTTGGCCCGGTAGAAAGCTCCGATCGTTCCAATGTCTTCCCAGTAACCATCAAACATGTGGGCCTGAACGTGTCCCGACTTAATAGCCGCAGGAATTATTTCGCGACCGAAATCAACCCACTTCTGATCTTCAGCCAGGAAACTTTCCAGCCGGTCGT
Organism: Pyrinomonadaceae bacterium; assembly: GCA_035257465.1. Classification (GTDB taxonomy): domain Bacteria; phylum Acidobacteriota; class Blastocatellia; order Pyrinomonadales; family Pyrinomonadaceae; genus PSRF01. Next base: position 8,484 of record DATEXA010000323.1, read on the forward strand.
ACTTAAAAACGTATATTCCCATCGAAGCCAGGAAAGGTCGCCGCACCGCTTCACTCGAGTTGAGTCCAAGCTTCGTAGTATCAACCTGCATCGACAATAACTCTTCCCCTTTTGGCTTCTCTTTGAATTCGATAATGCGGCCGCTTTCATCTGTCTTGAGTAGACCAAATTCGCTGGCAGACTTTGCTTCGCAAGGAATTGCAGAGACAGTGACGTCGGCATTTGAGTTGTAATGCCTTTCGAGGAAATGGCGATAGTCCATCTGGTAAAGATGATCGCCGGAGAGAATCAACAACGTATCGACTCTCAAGTCTCTAATGTGCGGCAACACTTGTCTCACTGCATCAGCGGTACCTTGAAACCACTGTGGACTCTCTGGCGTTTGTTCGGCCGCGATAATCTCAACAAAGCCGTTCGAGAAGCGAGAGAAACGATAGGTCTGTGCGATGTGCCGATTGAGTGACGCCGAATTGTATTGTGTAAGCACGAAGGTGCGAAGAATGTCAGAGTTGATGCAATTCGAAAGGGGGATATCCACCAACCGGTATTTGCCGCCTAGCGGAACGGCTGGTTTAGATCTTTGCTGAGTGAGCGGGAACAGTCGGTTCCCCGCACCTCCGCCGAGAATCACTGCCAACAGTTTTTGGTTCGCAGGCATATGTAGTCACCGGATTGATATTGATTTGAGATTACGAGTGAAGGATAGTCGGAAAGCAACACACCTATCAAGATGACGTTCGTGGCCAGTCGTACGGACCAAAGAAATGCGACGGTGTTTTCAGTAGGCGGTGGAGGTTGATTGTGCGGGAGACTTACCAGCCGCTTCCTGCGCAATCTTCACGCCAACACTGGCACCAATGCGCGTGGCTCCTGCTTCAACCATTTTTCGCGCGTCTTCAAGACCTTTTACACCGCCCGATGCTTTGACACCCAAATCCGAGCCCACTGTCTTGCGCATCAACGCGACGTCACCAACCGTTGCTCCACCCTTGGAGAAACCGGTAGATGTCTTTACGAAATCAGCACCTGCTTTCTTGGCGGCCTGGCAAGCACGCACTTTTTCTTCGTCTGTGAGCAGAGCCGTTTCAATAATGACTTTGCATAGCGCGTTGTATTCGTGTGCAACTTCGGTAACGGAGCGAATGTCATGTTCTACCAGGCAGTCGTCACCGCTTTTTAGAGCGCCCACATTGATCACCATGTCGACTTCGCGAGCGCCATCAAAAATTGCACGTCGCGCCTCATAGGCTTTTACGTCTGGGAGCGTGGCTCCGAGCGGGAAACCTATCACGGTACAGACAGGAATTCCGCTACCTTGAAGACTACAAGCGGCGACTCTAACCCAAGTCGGATTCACACAAACGGACGCGAAACGATAGGTGGCTGCTTCCTGGCAGAGCTTTTTGATGTCTTCGTCGGTCGCTTCCGGTTTCAGCAAAGTATGATCGACCAAACTTGCCCAGTCTCTAGCCGATGCCGTCTGGCCCAATATCAACCCGATGCGTGATGCACCAGCGTCAACGATGCGATGCATTCGCTCTGGACAACGATTGAAGCATTCGGATGTGCAACCACACATCGCAGCCTGATCGTTACTGTCACCGTTCAAACGCGTAACAATTGCATCAGTGATTTGTTCGATCAGTAATTCGTAGTCGCCGTTGTTTGAGAAAGCCATTGGTTGGAAAGCTCCGGATGAGACACATTCTAGCAGAGAGAATTAAGACTTGCTCTTGTAACGACGTCTCAGATCAGAGAGCAATCATTGACGCTGGTATTGCTTTTGGATTGCGTCGATCTTAGCCACGCGTTTTCGATGCCGATCTTCGGTGAGTTCCGTCGACAACCACGCAGCAACAATCTCACGCATTTCTTTGCTATTGATCGTCTTGCTTCCGAGACTAAGCACGTTCGCGCCATTGTGTTCGCGTGAGTTGCGCGCGACCGCAACGGAATAGCAAGCGGCCGCCAGCACACCGGGGACCTTATTCGCCGTCATTGCACTACCAACGCCAGCGCCATCGATGACGATGCCAACGTCAGAAGTGCGGTTGGATACTGAACGAGCTACTGCGTGAGCAAAGTCCGGGTAGTCAACTGCCTCTTCGGAGTTGGTCCCAAAATCATGGACGCGATGTCCGAGTTCGTTCAGAAAGGCCTTGAGCTCTTCTTTCATCTGGAAGCCACCGTGATCCGCGCCCACTGCGATTAGCTTTGATGCCTTTGAACCACGACGTGAGGCGCGACGAACGATCTCGATCTTCTTTTCGTTAACGATGTCAGCCGCGAGTGGAGTTAAGCGCGATCCTTCACCAATCCGGAGTACAGAACCAGCCTCAAGACCTCGAACATCATCTTCTGTGATTACACTCTTCGACGACTCGTCGCGAGTCACAATTTGACCTTCAGTAGTTTGCGGTGCGACCTGCACGAAACGACTGGGCTGCCCGCTTGGCGCTTGATCCTGCGAACTCGCATCGTTCGGCATCGCCTTCGCGAGAACTTCACGAACCAGCGCACGCACTCTATCTCGGGTTTCGTCTGACATTGAATGCCGCTAGCCCTCTCGAAGATCTACCAACTTTCCGCTCCGCGCCACCACTTTACCTGCTCGAAGCGTGAAATCAACTCGGCCCAGGTAGATTCCACTCTTACCAACCTGAAAGATCATTGTCTCGGCACCGCAAGGTTGTTTCTGGATAACGGGCTGGTCCATGAATATATGCGTATGTCCACTCGCGATGAAGTCGATTCCATCAACCTGCGCCGCCAACAGCTGGTCACCAACACTGCCTGGTCTCGGTCTGTCGGAATAACCAAGGTGCGACATACACACGACTAGTGCACAGTTTTCCTTTTCCCGCAGTATCTTTACAACGTTTCGAGCAGTCGCGATTGGATCGAGGTAAGTGACACCCTTAAAGTTCGCCGGGTCGATCAGTGCAGTCGGACTTATTCCCAATCCAAAGAGGCCGATTCGCACGCCTGAGACAGTCTTCACGACATATGGCTTCACGATCCCTTCGAGCGCCGTACCCTTCACATCATAGTTCGCGGATACGATGTCGAAGTTTGCGAATTTGAGCGCAGACGCGAGTGAATCGACGCCATTGTCAAATTCATGATTGCCAAGCGTGCCGGCGTCGTAACCGATGGCCGACATCACCTTGTACTCCACTTCTCCTTTGAAGAAATTGAAGTAGGGTGTCCCCTGGCAAACGTCCCCGGCATCGATCAACAAACTATTCGGGTTCTGCTTCCTTAACTTTTTAACCAAAGTTGCGCGCCGCGCCACGCCACCTTTTCCCGCATACTTGTCGTTGGCAGGCAGCGGATCGATCTGCGAGTGCGTGTCATTCGTGTGAAGGATCGTAATCAGGGTTTCATCGGCCAGAAGAGAGCCGGCGATGTCGCTTCCGATCAGGTTTGACTTAGAGGTCAACGCCAGCGAGGCGCTAAAAGCTACCGACTTCGCAAGAAAGTTTCGACGATTAATCATTTGGTGGAGTCACTGGTTTACTCGGGCCTGGTCCGACCTGAACAAATCGGTTGTCTAGTTGCCCTCGAATCGGTCGACCTGCGGCAGTCTCAGCTTTCACATAATCTACAACCGCATCTCTGATCGTTAGGTTTAGTGGTTGGAGGTCCTTACCCTCCTGCAAGATCGCGAACGAACCGCTGTTGAGTTTGTAGAGGTAATCGACTGTAACGATAGTGTAAGTGCGACTGCTGTCTATCTCAATTTCACTACCGCTCGGATCGAGCAGTTTTGTGTCTATGACTTCAGTTCGATTCTGGTCGTTCCATCGAAATTGAACTCGCGCACCAGCCTGTGCATTTCTGGTCGTGAGATCACCAAGCTTCCGAAGCTGAGCGCCCGTAACGTCGAGGGTGATTAATTGGTTCTCGAATGGTAACAATTCGAAGATGTCACTGACATGTAATTGACCCGGTGCAATTTCGTTCTTGCGGAGACCACCTGCGTTTGTCAGCGCAAGTACGATGTTTTTGCCAGTTCTCTTGCGGGCTTCAGCGAGTATTGCGTCCGTGACAAACTGTCCCAACGTACCTGCTCCTATACTGCCCTTCTTCATTTCACCTTCAAGTCGTCCAATCACAACACTCAGGGCGCGCACTTTATCACTGTACGGTCGCAGTAACTTCTCAACGTCAGGATCGTCTGCGATGTTGGAATCAATTATTGTTTCACTAGCTTTGGCGCTTACTTTTGTCGGAGTTCCCGGAGCGGCACTTATCGGTTTCGTTGTTGGCGTTGCAGGACAGGGCTCGATTGCCGCGCTCTGCGCGAGCAAGACCGGTGAAGCAATCAGCGAGACGAGAAGAACGAGCGTGGGATGGATCAGACGGGCAACACTCAACATGTTCCGCATGCCTATTTTATCTCCGTGGATTTCGTTGCTGAGCATTGACCTAAAGGGAAGAGCTTGAATAGTATGTCGCACCACGCAGCACATACGCAAACGCCTTAGCTTTTTCGAAACAACCTGAACTCTTAAGGAGAAAACCTTGGCTACTTCTTCCGCTCAAATCATGTCAGAGTTTAATAATCCAAACATTGCCGTACTGATTTCTGAAGAGCAGATTCGCGATCGAATTAAAGAGTTGGGTGCGCAAATTACGCGCGACTACGCGGGTCGAAACCCTTTGTTGATTGGCGTGCTGAAAGGTGCATGTTTCTTTTTAAGCGATCTGTTGCGCGCCATTGACGCACGGCTCGGCATTGAGTTCATGGCGATTTCAAGTTACGGCGCTTCGACCAGGACGTCGGGCGAGGTACGGATTATGAAAGACCTCGATGTCCCGATTGAGGGTCGAGACATTTTGGTGGTCGAGGATATAGTCGACACGGGCCTTACGTTGTCATACCTGCTCGCCAATCTTGAATCTCGCGGCGCGGCCAGCGTGAAACTTGCAGCCTTATTGGATAAGTTTGAGCGACGCGAGCGAGAGGTCAAGATCGATTACCTTGGGTTCAAGATACCGGACGAGTTTGTAGTTGGGTACGGATTGGATTTTGCCGAACGTTATCGGAACCTGCCGTTCATTGGCGTTTTGAAGGACCCTAACGCATAGAAGTTTATCGAGTTCACGAAGCGTGGAGAATCGGAGATCAAAAGGGCCGGTACCGTCTAATCACCGCTTCTCCCCTCTTTTACTTTTTGAATAAAAAGCGAAATTGCTAGATGCATTGTGGGATTGCCGTTTTTCTGCAAAGCCCTCCTTTATCTCATAACTGAAACTACGGAGAACTCATTGTGAAAATAATTCTGGCGTTGCTTATGCTGCTAACTCTTTCCGTCCTGGTTGTTGCCCAGGATGATTTTTCGAAGGTCGAGATCAAAGCCACCAAGATCAGTGGCAACGTCTACATGCTTGAAGGATCCGGTGGCAATATTGGCGTGTCCGTTGGCACAGACGGCATCTTGATCGTTGACGATCAGTTCGCTCCCCTCGCAGAAAAAATTCGAGCAGCGTTGAAGACCCTGGGAGACGGTAAACTGAAGTTTATTTTGAACACGCACTGGCATGGCGATCACACTGGTGGCAACGCGCAGTTTGGAAGAGAAGCACCTATCATCGCGCACGACAATGTTCGCAAGAGACTTTCAACAGAGCAACGTTCTGAATTTTTCAAGCAGACCACTCCAGCGTCACCAAAAGAAGCGCTGCCCGTAATTACTTTTGATCAGTCGTTGTCCGTTCATTTCAACGGTGAGGAGATTCGCGTAATTCACTTCCCTCATGGTCACACGGATGGTGACAGCGTTATCTTTTTTACAACTTCGAACGTGGTGCATCTTGGTGACGATTTCTTCGCCGGCAGATTTCCTTTCGTCGATCTGGAAAGTGGTGGCAGCGTTCAGGGACTGACCAAAAATATCGCGGATATCATTCCCAAAATTCCGGCTGGTGCGAAGTTGATACCCGGACACGGTCCCATTTCCACAGTCGATGATCTGAAGGCCTATCATCGAATGTTGATGGAAACAACTGCATACGTCCAAAAGCAGATCGCAGCAAAGAAGACGCTCGATCAGATCAAGAAGGAAGGTCTACCGGCTGAGTGGAAATCGTGGGGCGAAGGCTTCGTCAAGACTGATATGTGGCTCGAGCTGGTGTATCGGAGTTTGTCGATGAAGGTAAGTGGCAAAGAACAAGTTAGGAAAGGCAGAGCGGCAAGTACTAACACTCACTTGGAAGAGGTCGGGAAGGGGGCAGAGCGGCAAGTACTCTAAACTCACCATACTCCAACCTAGCGCGCCCCCGCAGGTAAGCATGACACTAGAATCAAAGTGTGGAGCCAGAATCCCATTTGAGATTATTCAATCGGCTGGGGCGCGCTAGGCTTATCTAGGTAGACTTTAGAGAAACTGCCGCTCCTGCCCCCTTCCCGACCGTTCTTTTTTCAGCCCTGTTGTCCCGACTGAGTACCCTACTTCAAGTCTGACAAAAAACTCTTCCCCGCTACCAGCTTCAGTCCAAAGTTATCAGCAACAGTTTGCCCGATATCAGCGAGTGATTGACGCGTTCCGAGATTCACTGGCTTTGCTTTCTTTCCATAAACAAGCAGCGGCGCATACTCCCGCGTGTGATCAGACCCGGGGAAGGTCGGATCGTTTCCATGATCGGCAGTGATCATCATCACATCTTCATCATTCATCGCAGCTTCGATCTCAGGAAGCCGGCTGTCGAAGTGCTCCAGTGCTTTTGCGTAACCTTCAGTGTCTCTGCGGTGGCCGTAGAGCATGTCAAAGTCAACGAGGTTAGAGAAGATTAGACCGCGTGTCGGTTCCTTCAGTGCGTTGATCGTCTGATTGATCGACTGCTCGTTGTTCTTTGCGGTCAGATCTTTTGTTACACCAATCGAGTCGTAGATCGAAGCAATCTTTCCAATACAAACCACATCGAGATCTTCGTCGGCCAACGCCGGCAAAAGATTTTCTCGCGGCGGCGGAACTGCATAATCATGACGATTCTCAGTGCGATAAAAGGAGCCAGGTTGTCCAAGGAAGGGACGAGCAATGACGCGGCCTACTTTGTGTTCACCATCCAAGATCCGACGCGCAGTTTCACAGATTTCATAAAGTCGTTCGAGCGGGATCACTTCCTCGTGCGCAGCAATTTGAAAAACCGAGTCGGCGGAAGTGTAAACAATCGGTTTTCTGGTCTTGACGTGCTCTTCACCTAACTCTTTGATGATCTCGGTACCCGAAGCAGGAATATTTCCGAGGATTCCGGGGACTGACGTCTCTTTAACAAACCGGTCGATCACCGAGTGGGGAAATCCATTTGGATAAGTCGGAAACGCGTGCTCCAGAATGATGCCCACCATTTCCCAATGACCTGTGGTTGTGTCTTTGCCATTCGAACGCAGCGCACAACGTCCATACGAACCAACCGGACTTTTAACCGGCGGAAGATCTTTCAGCGGTCGAATATTGCCGAGACCATAGCGCTGGAGATTGGGTAGTTGAAGCTTACGAGATTCAAGAATGTGTCCAAAGGTATCCGAGCCGGCGTCTCCCCAATCGGGAGCGTCAGGCATAGCGCCAATGCCTGCGCCGTCGAGGACAATTAAGAGAATGCGGTTGAAGGTTGACATAGCGAGTTGATCTTGAGTGTTGAATGTTTGGTCTTGGTACTTGGTCTTAGGCCTTGGGTTCTGTATGCAAACCAGTTCGAGGGTTCGTCAAAGGCCAAAGACCTGAAACCCAAGACCAACGTTACTGCTTCGGCGCGTAGTACCCATCCCTCGCTCGTATCTCGGCCTTATCTTTCAGCCCTTTTACCTGTAACTGGATCGAACGAAACTTACCGTCACGTGCTTTGTTCGTTGGGTAATAACCCAAACTGTACAGCGTTCCGATATCTGCTGCGACGCGAGCAAAGGCAGCACGTGCATCCGCCAGATCCGAAGCAACGAAACTACGC
>DATEXA010000324.1:0-2278 GCA_035257465.1 Pyrinomonadaceae bacterium
CCGAAAATTTCCGTAAAAATTATATATGTCATTCGAAATCCAGATTAAGTCTGTGGTGGCAGCGCTCGCATACTGAGACGAGCCATTCTATCGGTTCACTTCCGATGTCCCGCGACGCATAACGCTTATAGTGAACTCGACTTGCTCGCGCACGGCAATACACGCAGTGATACTTATCACGCTTCAGAACCAGCGCTCGCTTTCGCTGCCACTCATCTGACTTACGATATGCATCCCGACGAGAAGCCAACCGATGTTCACGTTTCTTGCTCTTAACCCATTTTCCCGCCGCAATTGTCAAGAGCAGTACAGAACCAACCAGCAACGCAATCGGGATTGGATTCTTTGCGAGAGATTGAGGAAAATTAGCCAGCATCTGTCCGGCGACCCGTTTGACAGTTCCCGCCAGCTTCACTGCAATGCCATTGTGAGCCGGATCGTATCCATATTGTCGTTGAAGCTCCTGCGGCAATTGATCAAAGGGAACTTTCACGACTCCCTCGCGAAAACTGATGTGAACTCCGTCTGCTTCAACGCCGGTAACCTGCGCGTCCTTGTATGTTTTGCCGTCCAATGTCGTGATGTCGGCTGAAAAGCAGTCGACAGCCGCAACCAGAGCGGCCATCGAGCACAAGAACAGAACAGCCTTGATCCTGTTCCGATTCACTACGGATTTATTGAATTCATCCCGTCTAGAAAGCCAGCAAAACCTGTGCTCGATAAGATCTCACTTGTATATGTCGTATATTGAATCAACAGAACTCGGGGTCTTACAACTCGGTCAACGGTCATCACCCAACTAGAGACCGCCGTCCAAGGTAATCACACCGCTGCGCGGACAACGAAGACCTTCGACGGGAACGCTAACAAACTTCATTTCCTTCTGATCGATTTTCCACGCGACCTTCGCAGTGAGCACGCTTGCCGATGTGCCTTTCTCATTATCCAAAATCGCAACAACAATATCTTTGCTTTCTTTCCCGTTCATCTCGCATGTGCCGATGAACAAAGGTGAGGTCTTTGAATGTGGAGGAACCTTTAGGACGTCCCGGGCAATCGATTCATCCTGCAAAAGCATAAACTCCGATCCGCAGATCAACCAAGATATGCATGACAAGCGTTCAGAAATCTCGCTTGCGCCGAGATCCTTAAGACCTAGATCCGCGTGCCTTTTTTCAAGATCGGCAATTCTTTCATTGGACATGCGTTTACCGGTGAGCGCCTTCGCAATGTCAGAACCACATTGAATACCGCTGAAGCCATCGGATCCGGCAAAGGCGTTGGTAACCAACCAACCCGTAACGAGAAGAAGAATGCCAAGTTTCATGTTCCCAGCGTGGCATGCGAACTTCATGGCTCTGCTTGGAAATTCCAGGTCGCGACAATGTACTGCGAGGCTTCTGTTTGCTTTATAAGGTGCAGCCCAACGTGCGCGTTACGTTTCTTCGAGAATTTGGCTTTGCAAACCAGCTCGGTATGAATTCCTGTGCCTATTGTGTTTGCTGCAAGCTGATCTTGTGGAGATATCGTGGTGGTCTTCGCCCTGATTACCTCGTAACCTTTAAAATCGCCAAAGTCCCTGGTCACTTGTTCGAAGTTCTCAGTCACCAGCTTGTTTTTCGATTCGCGCCACAATTCCAGACTGCCCGCCGGGAGTCTCGACTGGTCTTGGGGCGAAAGATAGTACGAAAGGGCCTGCAGTGTAGCGACATCTTTTGATTTCCATGCGTCAAAATATTTGTTGAGAAACTGTTGACAGTCGGCTGGAACAGAGACCGATGGCTCTTCCCTGCCTTTGCTGCATGCAGGGAGTAGGACCACAAGAAAAAGCAAAGATGTTGCGATGTAGGGCCGATTACTAAGCCCAGTTTGCTTGTTCGCCGTGATAGAGTTCACCTGGGAGGAATCCGAAAAAAGGGCCTTTTTCTTAGAGCGTCTCGATCTTCGCCGTTCGTTTGTCGGCAAGATACGCCCAAACACGCCTTGCACCTTCGCCTTGTTTAAGCCTGATAATCGACCCCGACCCGCCATCAGCGCCGCCGCCGAAATGCAAAACCAGGTACTCGCCCGTGCGCTCTGCATATGTGAGGTGATCAAGATTTATAATGCGGCCATCCGGCGTACTCACAAGATTCATCGTCAGTCCTGACTATCAGGTCTCGGAAAAACATACAACGGAAAAAGAACGCCTCTCGGAGTGGAGGTATGTTGGTCAATTGAAGTTCGCGTCGTTGCGGTGTTGGATACGCCGCGATCCCCGGAGGCGTTCGCGGAGCTG
>DATEXA010000325.1:0-11282 GCA_035257465.1 Pyrinomonadaceae bacterium
CCGCCAGGTTTTGTTGGTACAAAAAGAACTGTTGAAGTTTTGGACTGGGCCGACGTCGGTTACCTGGCAACCGATGCGGCAACTGTTCAGTTGAAATCACGTAGCGGCAAACTAGCGCGACTGCACCCCGTCGAAATTGCCCGTCTTGCTGAGGCGCTTTCATACCATCACGGCTCAGAAGTTGTTGAGTCTCTCGACGATGAAACCGCGGCGGAGACTCTGGAAGAAATGCAGGCCGAACGACAGGCCCAAATTCTCGGCGATATGGATGAGGAGCGAGCCGCGGACATCCTCGAGTGGATGTCCCCAGATGAAGCTGCCGACGTGCTGGGTGATCTCCCAGAGGAGAAAGCTGAAGAGTTACTCGGTCTAATGGAACAGGAAGAGCAAGCCGACGTTGCTGAGTTACTTCCTTATGAGGACGACACAGCGGGCGGCTTGATGACCACGGAGTTCGTTACATTGCCTCGCCAGCTGACGGTCGGAGAAGCACTCGCAAGACTTCGAGAGATGGCGGAAACGCCAAACATGATCTACTACCTCTACGTTGTTGAGGCCGAGGGTTCGTGGAGAATGATGGGCGTGATAGCACTGCGCAGTCTGATTTTGGCTGATCCTGCAATGCCACTCGAAGAAGCAATGCGCACCGAATTTCAAAAGGCAGATCCAGACGAGCCGGCCCGGGATGTTGCCCAACGAATCGCCGAGTACAACCTGCTTGCGCTTCCAGTCATAGACGAGTCCGGAGACATTTTAGGCATCATCACTGTTGACGACGCGATGGAAATTCTTCTGCCAAAGGACTGGCGACAACGTTTACCAAGATTGTTTGGCTAGCGACCATTTTGTACGGACGGTAGCCAGTATTTATGCACGACGGAGACCCTCCAAATGACACAACCACGCGCAGCAGTTCGCGCTGCAGGACGTCGATTAATGCGACGTGGTGCTCGTGGTGTGCGCAGCGTTGGACTTCGGCAGCGAGTACTCACCTACCTCGCGATCCTCGGTCCGGGAATGATCACTGCCAACGCAGGTAACGACGCCGGCGGGATTGCCACTTTTGCTTCAGTGGGCGCTGAGTTCGGTTACCAACTCCTATGGATCCTAATTCCAATAACGATCAGCCTGGGAATCGTGCAGGAAATGTGCGCCCGCATGGGTGCCGTCACTGGTAAGGGTTTGGCAGACCTCATTCGCGAGCGATTCGGAGTGCGGTGGACCGCAGTGGTGATGCTCTCATTGCTGGTAGCGAACGCCGGAGTCACTGTTTCAGAATTTGTTGGTATTGCGGCGGCCTGTGAGTTGTTTGGCATTCCTCGTCTCATTTCAGTTCCATTTGCCGCTATCTTAATTTGGTGGCTGATCGTCAAAGGTTCATACCAGCGAGTAGAAAGAGTGTTCCTCCTGATGTCGCTCGTATTTCTGAGCTACATAGTTTCCGCATTCATGTCTAAGCCAGACTGGAGCGCTGTTGCGGTCGGTTTAGTGAAACCGACGTTTCGACTTGAATACTCATTTCTCTTTAGCCTAGTAGCTATCGTGGGAACAACCATTTCACCATATATGCAGGTCTTTGTTCAGTCGTCTGTCGTCGAGAAGGGGGTGACTCCAGAGGAATACTCGAAGACGAAGACTGATGTGTGGATAGGAACTATCTTCGCGATTCTCATCGTGTTTTTTATTGTGGTTTCTACGGCTGCTACTCTTCACCAGTTTGGAATTCAGATTTCGAGTGCGGAGGATGCCGCGAGAGCATTGACTCCATTGGCAGGAAAATATGCCGGGCTCCTCTTTGGGGTCGGATTGTTTGGAGCATCGATGTTGGCAGCAGGGGTCTTACCACTTGCTACAGCGTATTCGATCAGTGAGGCACTAGGCTTTGAGAAAGGGGTCTCGCGTAGTTTTAGAGAAGCCCCAATTTTCCTGGGAACCTTTACCTTTCTCGTCGCGGTTGGGGCGGCGATCGCAGTGATCCCGAACCTTCCTCTAATCCGGGTCCTGCTTGTAACGCAGGTCATCAACGGTCTTCTTTTACCGGTGGTCTTATTTGCCGTCCTGCGTCTCGTCAACGACAAAGAGTTGATGGGTAATCGAGTTAACGGACCTCTCTATAATGTGGCGGCCTGGCTTACCGTAGTCGTGGTTACCTTACTTTCGCTACTCTATCTGCTGGTCACACTGTTTCCAGGTCTACGCTTCTAACAAATCGGGTTTACTCTCGCCAAGCCGATCAATCGGTGATAAAAGGATAAGCGTTCTAAGTCATCATCAGCTCATCGGCAGTTACTTCTTTCAACAGACGTGAGGCGCCGGAATTCCAAGAACAATCTAATAATCCTGGTCGTCACGACGGCCGTCGTACTGCTCGTTTTGTATCTGGTGATGCAGTTCAACGTGCAGTTGATGTCTCTAATTCTCCGTATCCACGCCGAGAACATCGCCGCGCCTTCAAAAATTATCTCGGCTATTCAACTCGTCCTGTTTGGAATTCTGGCCTACATCCTCGTACGCGCTCTGAATTTCCTCGTCTTTGGAATGTTTCGCTTGAGACGTGGTTTCGATGCGCCCACGCTCGTCCAAAACGTTTTCTCGATTGTCGCTTTCTCACTCCTCTTCCTATTGATCTTTTCGTGGGAGTTTCCCAATGCAAACCTGGGAGCACTGTTCACGACTTCCGCAATCTTCGGCGTAATTCTGGGTCTCGCTCTTCAGGACACGCTAGGAAATTTCTTTGCTGGAATATCACTCCAGGCCGATAGACCCTTTCAGGTCGGCGATGTAATCACTGTGGGAGCCCAGCGTCACACTGGGGTCGTCGAGGAGATTACCTGGCGGGCAATCAAGATTCGCACTTTTCAGAACCACGTTGTCCTTATTAATAACAGCAGTGCCGCAAAGGAACCGATTGAGGTTTGTCCGCGAGATAATTTGAACGCGCGATTAGTGTTCTTTAATACCCTTTACACTGACTCACCTGCGAAAACGATCCACGTCGTTCGCGAGGCAGTGCGTGAAGCAGATAACGTCTCCGACCGCATCACGCCGATCGTTCGCATCAGAAACATGGGCGATAGCGGAGTCGAATATGAATGCAAGTACTGGCTCAATGATTACGCCAAATATAACGACACTGATGCGCTCGTCCGCCAAAGGATTTGGTACGCATTCCGGAGGGCTGGGCTGAACTTTGCATTCCCAACCAGAACCGTTCATGTGGAACGCAAGCCCGCAGGGATACGCGACACCGATGGCGGAGCTCTAGTTGAACGACTGTCAGCCGTCGACATCTTTGCGCCACTGTCGGTCGAAGAAACCGGGATGCTGGCGCAGGCTGCTGTTCGCCACGTTTTTGCCCCTGGCGAGTCGGTGATCCGGGCCGGCGACGAAGGGTCTTCGATGTTTGTCGTTCATAACGGACGGGTGCAGGTTCAGATCAATGAAAATGGACGGCCGAGGCCTGTTGCGACGCTGAATGAAGGAGACTTCTTCGGTGAGATGGCTTTGTTTACGGGCGAACCGAGAACAGCTAACGTCATCGCACTCGAGGAAACGGAAGTCCTCGAAATCGGACACGCTGCGATTAAACGTCTCTTCGAAACCAACCCTGACCTGGTTGAATCTCTGAGCTTTATCATTAGTGAACGTCGCGAGGGCCTGGCTCCCCAAGCTAACGCTGCCATCGCTTCCCCAGACAGCTCTGCCGGCATACTTTCTGCGATCAGACGCTTCTTCGGTATTTCCTGAGTCCTAACGGATCTTTAATCCTCCCCAAAAAGCCTACAAATTAGAACAAATGATTTCGTCTGGCTCAGACTTGACAGTGTCACACTCAACCTTTATTATGCCTTGGCGCTCAGCTGGTAATGCTTATACTTTTAAGAGGGTTGAGCGCAGGGGACTACTTCAAGGAATATCTATTTAAGGAGGAGATAAACTTATGGGAATCGTAAGGTATGACCCGTTTCGAGATCTGCGCACTCTTCAGGAAGAAGTAAATCGACTGTTTTCCACGAATATGACTCGTGCCTTCGGGGACGAGGGAATCGGTCGCGGTGCCTGGGCTCCAAGCGTCGATATCTATGAAAACAAGGATCAGATCGTGTTGGAGGCTGAACTGCCTGGAATGAAACAGGCGGACTTCGATCTCACGATTGAAAACAATGTAATCACTCTCCGAGGTGAACGCAGGTTCGAGAAAACCGACGAAAGTGATAATTATCATCGTGTCGAACGCTCGTACGGCACATTCACCAGATCATTCACCTTGCCACAGACCGTTTCGGCCGATGAGGCTAAGGCAGAATACAACAATGGTGTTTTGCGTGTTACTTTGCCAAAACGAGAAGAGGCAAAGTCCAGGCGGATCCAAGTCACCGGCGACAGTGGTACTTCCACTAAGACGATCGAGGCAAAAACTGAAGGCTCGAAAGCGAAGGCTTCCAGCGGCAGTTAAATTTTAGGGCGTCGATGCAACCGGGCTCGGTAGCGCAGTTTGGGATGCGACCGAGCCCGCTTAGGCTTTAACAATCTTGCAGACTTAACGAATAAGAAATGCGTTTAGATAAGTTTACGCTAAGGGCCCAGGAGGCAATTCAATCCGCGATCGAACTCGCCGAGCGCAACACTCACCAACAGGTTGAACCGGAACATTTGCTTGTCGCAATGCTCGAGCAGCCAGAAGGTATCGTTAGGCCTATCTTAGGAAAGCTGGGCGCGAATGTTGCGGTTGTGTTGAATGACACTCAAGCCGCAGTGGCTCGATTTCCTCGTGTACAAGGTGGGCAGCAGTACTTCAGTCCACGCACCAACCAAATATTTACCGCTTCGCAAAAACAAGCAGACAAGATGCACGACGAGTTTATCTCGACTGAACATCTGCTTCTGGCGCTAGTTGAAGAAAAGGACGGCGAGTCAGGGAAGATTCTTCGACAGCATGGCGTGAACAAAGATGATCTAGTGAAGGTCATCGAACAGATGCGCGGTGGTAGCCGGATAACCGATCAAAACGCAGAGCAGAACTACCAGGCGCTTTCAAAGTACGCACGCGATCTCACTGATGCTGCGCGGCGGGGAAAACTCGATCCTGTCATCGGACGTGACGATGAAATTCGTCGGACGATTCAGGTTCTTTCACGCAGGACGAAAAACAATCCTGTGCTAATCGGCGAACCTGGCGTTGGCAAAACTGCCATCGTTGAAGGGCTGGCCCAACGAATCGTTTCGGGTGACGTACCGGAGACGCTGAAGAACAAGCGTCTAGTAGCGCTCGATCTGGGTTCCATGTTGGCCGGCGCTAAGTATCGAGGTGAGTTTGAAGATCGTCTGAAAGCAGTTTTGAAAGAGATCGAGAATGCACAGGGTCAAATAGTTCTATTTATCGACGAGCTTCACACACTGGTTGGCGCCGGTGCTGCGGAAGGTGCCATTGATGCGTCGAACATGTTGAAGCCTGCACTCGCGCGCGGTGAGCTCCGGTGTGTTGGCGCCACTACACTGAATGAATATAAGAAGTACATCGAGAAGGATGCCGCACTCGAGCGCCGCTTCCAACAGATTTATGTAGGCGAGCCAACGGTTGAAGACACAATCGCGATCTTGCGAGGTTTGAAGGAACGATATGAAGTTCACCACGGAGTCCGAATAAAGGATTCTGCAATCGTCGCAGCGGCTACCCTCTCGAATCGCTATATCACTGATCGCTTTCTTCCAGACAAGGCAATCGATCTTATTGACGAAGCAGCCTCAAGACTTCGCATTGAAATTGATTCTCTGCCCCAGGAAATCGATCAACTCGAACGTGAAATCATTCAACTCGAGATCGAACGTCAAGCGTTGCAGCGCGAAGAGGATGCCAAATCAAAAGGACGATTGAAGGAGATCGAACAGCGGATTGCGGATTTAAGAGAGACTTCGTCGGGGATGAAAGCGAAGTGGCAATCGGAAAAAGAAGCTATCGACCACATGCGAACCGCCAAAGCCGAGTTGGAGCAACTTAGATTGCAACTCGATCAGGTGCGCAACGCGGGAGACCTGGCTAAGGCTTCTGAAATTCAATACGGTCGAATTCCCGACCTTGAACAGAAACTGAAGGTTGAACAGGACAAGCTAGCCGTCTTTCAGCAGGACGGCGTAATGCTGAAAGAGGAAGTTGACGAAGAAGACGTCGCCCAGGTTGTCGCCAAGTGGACCGGCATCCCCGTCTCGAAAATGCTCGAGGGCGAGATGCAGAAACTCGTGACAATGGAAGAGCGGCTTGGCGAGCGCGTGATCGGCCAGGAAGAAGCTTTGACTGCTGTTGCGAACGCGGTCAGACGCGCGCGCGCAGGCTTGCAGGATCCCAATCGTCCGATTGGCTCATTCATTTTTCTCGGTCCGACAGGTGTCGGTAAGACAGAAACAGCGCGCGCGCTTGCCGAGTTTTTATTCGACGACGAGCGCGCAATGATTCGGCTAGACATGTCGGAGTACATGGAAAAACATGCAGTCGCACGAATGATTGGAGCGCCTCCCGGCTACGTTGGGTACGAGGAAGGCGGTCAACTGACTGAGGCCGTTCGTCGTCGACCATACTCGGTGGTCTTGTTTGACGAGATCGAAAAAGCACATAGCGACGTCTTTAATGTTTTGCTTCAAATTCTCGATGACGGACGACTGACCGATTCAAAAGGACGTACTGTCGATTTCAAAAACACCGTACTGATCATGACGTCCAATCTCGGCTCGCGTGAAATTCAAGCTGCCGAAGGAGACGAGAAACAGGTTCGCGACGCGGTGCTTCAGGAACTGCAGTCGCACTTCAAGCCTGAATTTCTGAACCGCATTGACGACGTCGTTATCTTTCATCAACTTTCGCGAGAACAGATTGGCAAGATCATTGACGTTCAGCTGGAAAGACTGCGCCACATGCTTGCCGAGAAGAATATTGTTCTTGAGCTGGATAAGTCCGCGAAAGATCTGCTAATGCGTGAAGGCTACGATCCAAGTTACGGCGCCCGTCCACTGAAACGCGCTATTCAGACTTATATTCAGAACCCCCTGGCAGTCAAACTCCTGCAAGGGGAGGTTCAGCCTGGGCAGGTGATTAAGTTATCAGCAAACGGCGACAACATTGAGTTTAAACAGGACTCTGTCGGGGCGACCGCTTAAGTTACTGGTTGGAGAACAAGTACACATGTCACAGCAATGGAATCCGCTACAGGATCTGATGCTCCTTCAGGATCGAATGAACCGACTTTTTGAGGATGCTACGCAACGCCGCGCTCGGACTGATGCAAAAGTGAACGATGAATTCGACCGTGCAGACTGGACGCCCGCTGCTGACATCTACGAAACTGAAACAGGTTACGTGATCGCAATTGATTTGCCCGGCGTCGATCGTCAGGGAGTAGAGATCGATATGGACGACAATCGCCTGACTGTTAAGGGCATTCGAGTAATCGAGGAATCAACGAAACAACGAACTGAGAGACCTAGCGGCAAGTTTTTGCGGACGTTCACCGTTCCCCCTTCAGTGGATCAAGCGCAAATCGGAGCGGACTACCGAGACGGAGTACTGCAAATTAGATTGCCGAAGCGCAAGGAACAGAAGTCGAAGAAAGTGGAGATCAAGATCGCGTGAACTTTTCTGCAGAGTACAAGGGGAAGTCAAAATGATCAGAAGAGACAAAAGGGACGATGAACCGCAGAGCGAGTTACGAGTCACGGACCGTCGTCGTATTTATCTAGATCCCGAAGCTGAGGGACAGGAAAACAAGGAAGTGGAACAACCTAATCTTAAACCTTCCTATGTTGAAGAACTCGAGGCCCGGACAAAAGCGGCTGAACAGCAGGTGCACGAGGTACAAGGGAGATTCGATCAACTTCGCAAGCAATTGCAGAAGGAGACAGATGAGACGAGACAACGCTTGAATCGTTCAGCAGATGAACGAGCAGTCGCCGAGAAAGCGCGTTTTATCGCTTCCCTCTTGCCGATGTTCGATGACTTAGATCGTGCAATCCAGGCGACAACGGATGATGCTTCGCGCAACGCTATCCTTGAAGGTTTGCGACGGATCGCCAACAGTTTTCAGAACGCCTTGACTAGCGCTGGTGTCGAGTCTGTTTCTGCAATAGGCGAGACATTTGATCCGGAACTGCACGAAGCAGTAGATACCATCGATGCAGAACCTGAAATGGACGGCAAGGTAGTTGGTGAATACGGCCGTGGATTTCGAATTGGGGATCGGTTACTTCGTCCGGCCCGCGTCCAGGTTGGCCGAGCAGGAAGAGAGCAAGTCCGCAACGCGAGTGAATAGATGCATCTGTAATTCATCAGTTTATTGATAAGGAGAAACCCCGAGTGCCTGCAAAAGAATTGAAGTTCAGCGAGGAAGCAAGGAATGCGATGCTTCAAGGCGTAAATGTTTTGGCCAATGCTGTTCGTGTCACGCTGGGTCCAAAAGGTCGCAACGTAGTCCTGGGTAAGAAATTTGGTGCACCTGTAATTACAAAAGACGGTGTAACTGTGGCGAAGGAAATCGAACTTCAAGACAAGTACGAGAATATGGGTGCGCAAATGGTACGTGAGGTTGCGGTCAAGACAAATGACAAAGCGGGCGACGGCACAACGACTGCGACCGTGCTGGCCCAGGCAATCTTCCGCGAGGGAGTAAAGAACGTAACTGCCGGCGCGAATCCGATGGCACTACAACAGGGAATTCAGCAGGCCACCCAGCAGGTGGTTGCAGAGTTGGAACGAATGTCCAAGAACGTTAAGAGCAAAGAAGATCTGACTAACGTTGCAACAATATCGGCGAATAACGACCGGAATATTGGTGAACTGATCTCCGCCGCAATGGAGAAAGTTGGAAAAGACGGTGTGGTCACGGTTGAAGAATCCAAGACAATCCAGACCGAACTGGAAATCGTTGAGGGTATGCAGTTCGATCGCGGCTACCAGTCTCCGTATTTCGTGACCAACGCGGATCGAATGGAAGCGATCCTTGAGGAGCCGTTGATCCTGCTTAATGAGAAAAAGATTTCGTCGATGCGCGATCTGCTGCCGCTGTTGGAGCAAACAGTCGGTTTGGCCAAACCCCTTCTCATCATCTCGGAAGAAGTTGAAGGCGATGCATTGGCAACTCTCATCGTTAACCGTCTACGCGGTACCATCAAGGTTTGCGCCGTCAAAGCTCCTGCCTTTGGTGATCGTCGCAAATCGATTCTGGAAGATCTCGCTATTCTGACCGGTGGCCGAGTGATAACCGAGGACCTCGGAATCAAACTCGAAAACGTTACAGTGGCCGACCTTGGTTCCGCAAAACGAGTAATTGTTGACAAAGAAACCACGACGATCGTTGAAGGCGGTGGCGATCGAAAGGCAATCCAGGGACGCATAGCTACAATTCGACGACAAATTGAAGAAATTACTTCTGACTACGATCGCGAGAAGCTCCAGGAACGACTGGCGAAGCTGGCCGGCGGTGTCGCTGTGGTGAAGGTTGGAGCACCGACCGAAACAGCCATGAAGGAAACGAAGATGCGTGTCGAAGACGCGTTGAATGCGACCAGAGCGGCTGCCCAGGAGGGAATCGTTGTTGGCGGTGGAGTCGCTTTAATCCGCGCAGGCAAAGTTCTGGATAATTTTTCTACCGAAGATCCGGATGTAGCCACTGGCGTAAGAATCGTCCGACGCGCTTTACAGGAACCGTTGCGGCGAATTGCTGAAAACGCGGGAAGCGAGGGCGCCGTGGTCGTAAGTGAAGTGGAACAGTTTAAGGGCAACAAAGGATTCAACGCCGCCACAGGCGAATATGAAGATCTTGTAGCGGCTGGAATCATCGATCCAACGAAGGTAGTTCGCACTGCCCTGCAGAATGCGTCGTCGATCGCTGGTCTGTTATTGACCACTGATGCGGCGATTACGGACATGCCAGAACCGAAGAAAGCGTCACCACCAATGCCAGGCGGCGACGACTATGATTACTAAGTAAGTGGGGCTCGAACATTTACGGAGACCGTGAAAACAACTCCGCAATTTTGCAACTCGTAATTGGTCAAGACGGCAGGAGATTTGCAGGCAAACTCCTGCCGGTATTAGTTATTGCATTGAAACGCAACGGCGCTTATGCTGAGAACATCTAACCAAGTGGTTGGATCTTTCAGTTGGTGTTTGAAAGTGAGAAGTTACCGTCGCAAATAGAACCAGTTGGGCGCGACGGTCGTAAATAAATTATGGCTGATTTAGGTTCATACAAAGACAAATTCGCCGACAGTGGGCAGCGCATTTTGGATCACGCGCTGAACGAGTCGCGCAGGCGCGATCAGAATTTCGTGTCCGTCGAACATATTCTCCAGGCTTTGACTGTCGAAGAGCCTGATATGTTCAACTCCGCCATGCGGGAACTTTCACTCGACCCCGTTGTCGTCAAAATGGCGATTGAAAAACGCCTAACCAATACCCGGCAACAGCACGTTGGTAAAGGTTTTCGTATCGGGTCAGATACTACGGACTTATTCAAGCGGGCCATGGAGCGTGCTCGAAGCCAGGGCCGAAAAACAATTGAAGCGACAGATATCTTCGAAGCTTTAAGTAATCAAGAAAGTCTTTTTGTTGATGTACTGAAGACGATGGGAGCGAATCCCGACGCGGTTTTGGAGAACGTCAGAGCCCAGGTTCAGAAACGAGAGCTCGAAGAAGAGCAAAATCGCAAGAAATTCGAGCTTCCGCCTTACCTCAAACACTTCGGTGTTTCTCTCAATCGACTTGCTCGCGCCGATAAGATCCCGCCCACCATCGGCAGAGAAAAAGAGATTCAGCAGATAATCGAGATTCTTTGCCACCGCGAGCGGGCAAATTCTCCAATGCTCGTTGGCGAACCGGGTGTTGGCAAAACTGCCGTGATTGAAGGCCTGGCTCGGCTGATTGAACTCGAACCAGAAAAAGTTCCGGCACGTCTTCGCGCGTCACATATCGTGCAGCTCCAGATGGGTGGGCTCGTTGCTGGAACGATGCTGCGTGGCATGTTTGAAGAGCGAATTAAAGGAATAATCGACGAAGTTAAAGAGCGCGATAACTTGATCCTCTTTATTGACGAAGCTCACACGATCATCGGAGCGGGGGCCGCCCTGGGTACATCCTCTGACGCCGCAAACATGTTCAAGTCGGCTTTGGCTCGTGGTGAAATGCGGATCATCGGTGCGACGACAATATCCGAATACAAGGAGTACATCGCAGATGATGAGGCGCTCGCTCGACGTTTTCGCATGGTAAAAGTAACCGAGCCTTCGATTAATGAGAC
>DATEXA010000326.1:0-23583 GCA_035257465.1 Pyrinomonadaceae bacterium
GAAACCGCTCAATGCTAGTCGTGGCGCTACCCATCTTGCTGGTACTTTTCTTCGCACTGGCTCCCGGCGGTTATGGTGCGCGAGTATTCTCAGGAAGTCAGGATAATGGTTCAGCAAGCGCCCGCATGGATGATCTTAAGAGGTCGCTTTTTGTCGCGGCGCGCCACCCCGTTTTGGGAGTGGGATTTGACAACTACGCCATCTATTCAAATCGCAATCTTGCGACGCACAATGCATATACTCAAGTGGCGTCTGAAATCGGTTTGGGCGGCTTGATTCTGTACGTCATGTTTATTCTCACGCCTTTAGGACAACTTCGTCAGATCGAGCGTGAGACTATTGAGCAGAAGGGGAGGTACTTTTATCTTTCCCTTGGACTTGAGGCCAGCATAGTTGGCTATATGGTTTGTAGCTTCTTCGCGTCAGTAGCCTTTCTCTGGTACCTGTATTATCTCGTTGCTTATGGGATTTGTGTTCGCCGTCTTTATGAAGTGGACACCAACAAAAAGCTGGTAGTGGAAAAGAAAAAACGTCCTGCCGACGTATCTTAGACAGAAATAAGAGAATTTTCTGTAGCGATGGAAAACATGCAGTCACCTCAGGTGAGTGTCATTGTCCCGGCG
Source organism: Pyrinomonadaceae bacterium (assembly GCA_035257465.1). Lineage (GTDB taxonomy): Bacteria > Acidobacteriota > Blastocatellia > Pyrinomonadales > Pyrinomonadaceae > PSRF01. The sequence goes on from DATEXA010000326.1 coordinate 624, forward strand.
TTCAAGATCGCGCCGTACATAGCAGAAGCGATCGACGGTGTTGTCGGTCAGACGTTTACTGATTGGGAAGTCATCGTGATCAACGATGGTTCACCTGACACCGTTGAACTCGAGCAGGCGCTAGCGCCTTACCTCGACAAAATCGTCTATATCAAGCAGGAGAACAAAGGCGCCGGTGCAGCTCGAAACGCAGGAATGAAAGTGGCGCGCGGGGAATATGTTGCCTTTCTAGATGGAGACGACATCTGGCTTCCGAATTTTCTGAGCAGCCAACTCGAGCTGATCCAAAGTGATGGTGGTTACGATCTGGTCTATGCGGATGCAGAGAACTTCGGCGACCCGGAGACGGAAGGTCACACCAGCATGGAGACGAATCCGTCGGAAGGTGAAGTCACTTTCACGAGTTTGATTGCCAGCAAGACTTGCGTGATCACTTCAGGGGTTTTGGTTAGGCGACAATGTTTGATCGACGTAGGATACATGGACGACAGTTTTCCCAACTCGCAGGATTTTGATCTGTGGCTGCGATTGGCGAGAGATGCTCATGCGCGAATCACTTACCAGCGCACAGTGCTGGTTCGACGTCGACTTTATCCGACGAGTTTGGCAGGCGATGCCGTGAAGTCTCTAAGAGGTGAGCTCGCCGTTCTCAATAAAACATTGAAGCGTCCCGATCTGACTCAGTCGGAAAAAGAGTTGATAGAAGAGATTATCCAGTTTCGTCAGGCGATGGTTGATCAAACGTTGGGCAAGCGCAGTTTGTTAAAGGGAGAGTACAGGGCAGCGACTGAGTCGTTTGTCGCGGCCAATCGAGTACTGCGAAGTTGGAAACTGAGCCTGGTGCTAATGGGAATGCGTGTGGCGCCTGGTCTTGTCCAACGTGCTTCACGTAGTCGCTCTGCGAACTAGCCAACGTTTGAAGATGTATTCAGGAAAAGCAACAACGGGAATGAGTAACCTGGTTCCGAAACAACAACCTTAATGGCCGCTCAAGAATCAGCCGCAGATACCAGCGGCACATCACAGGCAACAATATAAAGATCCGTTTAGATCATCCTGCGCAATCACCAATTGGGGAGACAAAAAAAGTGCCTTCAAATCATGATCTTTACCTCGATCTCATGAAACGGACGCTTCTTTTTGAATTGTGGGACGAAAACAAACTTTGGCGGCCCGCTGAAATCGAGTCCAAACCCTTTTACAAGAAATGGGCTGTTGATCGAATCGTTAACCACCTCGAGAAGACTAACAGGCGAATTATGGAACCTGTTCCGTTCAGCGATGCTGAACGTGAGCGAGGCGGAGATTGGCCCATTTTGGCCCACACTATGATTGGTCGAAAAAGATTGGACAATCTCCTGAACTGCTGTGAGTCCGTGATCACAGATCAGGTACCCGGAGATTTTATCGAAACCGGAGTCTGGCGCGGCGGATCTTGCATATTTATGAGAGCTATTCTTAAAGCTTACGATATTACGGATCGAACGGTCTGGGTGGCAGACTCATTCGAGGGGTTACCCAAACCAGACTCTGAAGCCTATCCGGCTGATCTGAACGATAGACATTTCACTTTCGACGTACTTCGAGTTTCCTTACCTGAGGTACAGGATAACTTTGAACGCTACGGGTTACTTGATCGCCAGGTACAGTTCCTAAAGGGATGGTTCAAAGATACTCTTCCAACTGCACCGATTGAAAAGTTGGCTGTACTTAGGCTCGATGGTGATATGTACGAATCCACTTGGGATGCGCTTTCAAATCTTTATCCTCGGTTGTCATCGGGAGGGTTCTGCATTATCGATGATTATTTCTTGCCTGGATGTGAAAAGGCTATTACGGATTATAGAAACCAGAACGGTATTACGGAAGAAATCATAGATATTGATGGTTTAGGAAGTTACTGGCGGCGAAAGTAACGATACAGATATTTGTGACGCCAACTAAGTCTTTGCTGAATTTCTAAGGCGAACTACCAACTTCTGCTTTGCAAAAGATAACTGGATGACGGCGGGGTAAGTTAATGAAGAGATAAGACGTGCACTGACTCCGTCCCATGCCGTTGAGCAACCTAGCAAACGTTTGAAGATGTATGAACGAATGTGAAGTTGAGTCAGCAATGACGACAATGAATAACATGGTTCCGAAAAAACAACCTTAATGGCCCCTCCAGAATCAGCCGCAGAAACCAGCGGCAATCAATATTTCCGAACCGATCACTTGACGACAAACCTCGGTGGACGTACAGCCCGCGGTGGCGCTGTGGCGATCACTGCGCAAGGACTTAAGTTTGTTATCACTTTGGTCGCGACATCAGTCATGGCTCGGCTCTTAACGCCGCAGGACTACGGCTTGATCGGCATGGTGGCTGTCGTCACAGGTTTTGTTTCAACTTACAAGGATTTAGGACTTTCAGCCGCGACTATTCAAAAGGCCGAGATCAATAAAGAACAGATCAGTACGTTGTTTTGGGTGAACGTCTTGCTCAGCCTTGGCGTGATGTCTTTTACGATCGCAATTGCTCCGTTGATCGCGTGGTTCTATCACGAGCCTCGTTTGGTTTGGATCACGGTTTTTACGGCGTTCGGGTTTCTGATCAGTGGACTGGCAGTGCAGCACGAAGCGCTTCTTCGACGTCAGATGCGCTATTTCTCTTTGGCGACGGCTGGACTTCTATCACTTATCGTCGGTTACGGTGTCGGCATTCTGCTGGCCTCTAAAGGTTTCAGTTACTTTGCTTTAGTTGCGAGTCAGCTGGCTCTTGGCTTAACCAATACCTTGATCATTTTTGCGACTTGCAGGTGGCTACCAGGACTACCCAGGCGGGATACTGGTGTGCGCTCAATGATCAAATTTGGAGGTAACTTAACCGGGTTTGCTACGATTAATTACTTCTCAAGAAATGGTGACAACTTGCTGATTGGACGATTTTGGGGAGCACAAGAATTAGGCATATACAGCCGCGCCTATCAGCTGATGACACTGCCAATCGATCAAATCAATGAACCGATCGCTTCGGTAGCGATACCGGCCCTGAGCCGACTGAAGGATGCGCCAGAAGACTATAGACGAGCCTATATTCGGATGATTGAGAAAATTGCTTTTCTGACTATGCCAGCCGTCGCCACCATGATTGCGACTGCTGACTGGCTGGTGAGAATTGTATTGGGACCACGTTGGGGTGCAGTTGCGCCGATACTACAAATATTTGGCTTTGCAGCTCTCTTGCAACCAATAGCCAATGCGACCGGTTGGCTGTTCATTACTCAAGGTCGCACGAAAGAGATGTTTAAGATGGCGGCCTGGGGTGGGCCAATAGCCGTCCTGGTTATCATCTTTGGTCTACCCTGGGGCGCGCTGGGAGTCACAATATCCTATACCGTTTCCCACGTCATCGCGACGCCCGTGTTGTATTGGTATGTGTGTCGACGTGGTCCTATTAAGGCTCGTGACTTCTATACAACTGTTGGTCCTTTTCTTGCCGCGGCTATTGTGGGATTAATAGGATCTCAGATCTTTCGGTACCTGCAGCCCGGCGTCAATCATTTACTCGGCATACTTATTTGTCTAGTAATCATACTTGCGGCGTTTCTACTTGTACTTTTTGTACTCCCTTCCGGCAGGCGAGCTTTGATTGATCTCATTCGCTCGCTTAATCTGCTACGCGAAAATGTGTGAGCTCATCTTACAGATCGAAAACAGAGCGAAGCCAAATGCGTCAATGTCGAATTTGCGGGAACGCGGAGAACAATAAGAGTTATCTCGCCAAGGAACTTCACTTGGGTTTTGGCGACACATTTGAATACATTGAATGCCATCAATGTGGATGTCTGCAGATCGCGGAAATTCCACCGAATCTTTCCAAGTATTATCCGGAGAATTACTATTCGTATAAGCCTGCCGAGTCCCTACTAGACTTCTCTGGATCAGGGCTATCAGGCATAAAGATCCGACTAATATTGAAAGCTCTAACCAATTACTACTTTCGAAAGAAAAGCATGCTTGGGGAATGGATCGCCAAGAAGAGCTGCCTAGCAAACGATTACCCTTTGTGGGTTCGGCAGCAGAAACTAGACCTATGTCTTCACAAGGATTCAAAGATATTAGATGTGGGATGCGGCAAGGGTCAGTTCCTTATGAACATGCGGGCATACGGATTTACTAATTTACAAGGGATCGATCCTTTTCTCGATGCGGACATCTTTTATGACAACGGTGTAAGGATCCACAAGAAGAATTTGGAGCAGTTAGAAGAACAGTTTGATTTCATAATGCTCAATCATTCTTTTGAGCATATGCCAGATCCTTTGCCTACTCTTTTGAAAATAAGGAAAATTCTGAAGCCGAATCATTATTTGCTCATTCGAATCCCCGTGTCGCAGTCATATCAGTGGTCTCGTTATGGACTAAATTGGGTCTCTCTTGATGCTCCGCGACATCTGTATCTTCACTCGCGTGACAGCATGGCTTTATTGGCTCAACAAAGCGGGTTCCGAGTCGCCGAAACAATTTTTGACGCTGATGGGTTTAGCGACTGGGCGAGTGTTCAGTACGAAGCGGGGATACCGCTGATGGATCCTCGATCCTATTATGTGAATCGTTCAGATTCTATTTTCAAACCTGAGGAAATCGAGCGTTTTGCTGAGTTCGCGGGTGAGTTAAATGCGAAAGGTACTGCAGACTACGCGGGTTTCTACCTTCAGTAAATCCTTAGACCGAACTGATGATTTCCGCTGCATCCGATGAATATTGGAGACTCAAACTTAGCTGTACAGACATCTAGTTCGAGACTACATGATCGGAACCTGCCCGATACTATCTCAGTAGTTATCACCTGTTATAACCAAGCGCACTATTTATCTGAGTCAATCGAAAGTGTTTTAGCGCAGACTTATCAAAAATTTGAGATTACTGTTGTAGATGATGGATCAGTTGATGATGCGGAAAATGTGACGCGACGTTATCCCGGTATCAGATTTGTGGGCCAGGAAAACCAAGGTGTTTCGGTCGCTCGTAATAACGGAAGCCAGCTTGGTACGGGTCAACACATAGTTTTTTTAGATGCCGATGACAGGATATTGAAAGATGCTCTGGAAGTTGGCGTCGAATGCTTCCGAAGCAATCCTGCATATGGCTTTGTATTTGGTAGAGGAAGATTGATTGACTCGGATGGCAATCAGTTACCTACACCCAAGGAACCGTTAATAGACGACGCTGATTATTGCCAGTTACTTCAGAGAAATCCAATCGGATTTCCGGCCTTGGTGATGCTCAGTCGTAATGCCTTCGAGAGCGTGGGAGGATTCAGAAGCTTTATCGGGGAAAGTTTTATTGGTAACACTGCCGACTATGATCTCTATCTGCGAATAGCGAGTCAATTTCCCATTCATTTTCATGGTGCAACAGTCGCTGAGTGGCGGCAACACCTTACAAACACATCGCGAAACTCACTGATGATGATGTTGTCTTGTATCTCGGTACTGAACAACCAAAAAGAAAATGCGAAGGCCAATCAGGCACTCAGGAATGCTTTGAAGGCTGGAAAAAAGCGCGTCTGCAAATTTTATGGTGAGCAACTTATTGATGAGTTGCGATCCGATCTTTCTAATGGAAAGTTGACCACCTCGAAATTAGCCAGAAGCCTAGTTGCGCTGTTGAGATACTATCCGGAAGGAATCGGCGAAAACGTGTGGACCAAGATTCAGAAACTAACGACCTGAAAGGTGGTTAACGCTCCCAATCCAAAGGCATTCAATGACAAATGAGTTTGAAAAAAACGATGGTCCGCTGGTCTCTATAATCATACCTTGTTACAAACAGGCGGAATTTTTACGTGAGGCGATCGAGAGTTGTTTATCGCAGACCTATCGCAATCTTGAAATTATAGTTGTTGATGATGGATCACCTGACCATACTTCGCTAGTTGCTTCCGAATATAGAGAAATAAAGTTGATCAGACAGGAAAACAGCGGACTCAGAGTTGCGCGGAATCGGGGGCTTGAAGAAAGCACTGGAGAATTCCTGATATTTCTTGATTCTGATGACCGGCTTAGACCCAAAGCTGTAGAACTGGGTATGGCACACCTAATCGATCGGCCGCGAGCTGCATTTGCTTACGGACGTTGTGAGCGCATAAATAGCGCTGGGGAGTTTATTGGGCCGTTTCCACATCCCAAGATCGACAATTATTACGCTAGCATGTTGTTAGGCAATTTCATGCCAAGTCCAGCAGCAATCATGTTTCGTAGAGAACCTGCGGAACAGGGAGGAGGTTTTAGTCCTAATATGCACGGATGTGAGGACTATGACATCTGTCTACGTTTGGGTCGTGAACATGAGGTTTGTGCTTATGATGAAGTCGTTGCTGATTATCGACAGCATGAAACTAGTTTGTCGCGGCGTGCAGTCGTAATGTCAAATTCCGTTTACAACGTACTCACAGCACAAATTCCATTTGTACGGCAAAATCCTGAATACAATAACTCCTTGGAGTTAGGCTTCAAGAACTGGCGTAAGAAGTACTATGCGTCAGCATTACTCATGACGATTTCCGATAAGGTGCATCAAAAGGAGTTTCTAGCGGCAGCGAAAGACTTAGTATCTTTGACAAAAGCCAATCCCAGCCTTCTATTTGAAAGCGCAACTAGAAAGTTCAATCTGGAAATTCAGAAATTAGGGAAGCGAAGAAAGCCGACATGATTGAACCTTGAGGTCCATGCTAGTGAGCTTTTCGTAATTGCTCATAGAATCGAAGAACGTTCCTTTTCTCCAGTTTCTTATGTCAGAACCCGAAAAACTTTATTTACAGGGAGTACGTAGCGATCGAACCGCTCCACAGAAGTCGAGTCGAATATATTGTCATTTACGACAGTTGCATTCGAAATTGACACGTGTCGTGCAATCCGGTGCACTATCATCCGGAGAGAATCTCTTGGATTTTGGTTGCGCAGATAAGCCGTACGAATCCTTATTTAAGAAAAAGTTTACCCACCATATCGGTGCAGACCTGCCCGGTAATCAACGTGCTGATGTTGAAATCTCATCATCGGGAACTCTGCCATGTTCGGATAGCAGTTTTGATTGCGTCCTCTCTTCTCAAGTGCTGGAACATGTAGCCGATCCGGAACTTTATTTAGCGGAATCTTTTAGAGTCTTAAAACCTGGAGGTTCACTCGTTCTTTCAACGCATGGTATTTGGCCGTATCACCCGGATCCGAATGATTTTTGGAGATGGACCATCAGCGGCCTTCAAAGACAAATTCACCTGGCGGGGTTTGAAATATCGAGTGTTGAGGGAGTGTTTGGACTGGAGTCTGTCGCCCTTCAACTTTGGCAAGACGCGACTTATGAGCGGCTGCCTAGATTTATACAATCAACCTATACATGGTGTTTCCAGAGGGCCATAGATTTTATTGAGCGACGCCAACCAAATAAACTCTCAAATGACGCTGCTGTTTATATAATTTTGGCTAAGAAGCCATAGAACCTGCCGATCAGAACTTTAGTCTTTGAAAGGCGATTACGACCACGCGAAGCTGTGCAGGTTCTTTGACCGACCAATCCACTCGCTGCGCTCGCGATACCGTAGGTGAGAGCCGCATCGGCTCATTGAATACCTTCATGGGGTGATTCGCGATTGATCTTCAAGCCACTTCACAGTCCGTGCAATTCCTGATTGAAAATTCACCTGCTGGGTCCATCCGGTTTGATTCCTGAGTCTTGCGGAACTTAAGACATTAAACGGAACGTCAAAACCTCGCTCCGGCATCTTGCGCACTCCGAGTGGGTTTCCAAGAATTTCTTTTAAGGCAGACACGATATCCAGGACTGAGCGTCCCTCTTCACTTGAAACATTAAAAACCGTTTCTGATCCTTTGTAATCGAGTAACGCCAGCACCGCGCTTGCAAAATCATCCACGTGTAAATAGTCGCGCTCACTTTCACCGGTGCCCCAGATCTCCAGCGGTTGACCTCGTAAGGCGAGATTGGCCATGACTCCAATCACCCCCTGCCCGATATTCAAGCGTTGTCCTTCACCGTAGACATTTGAGGGTCTGAGTATCCGGTGTTCGATTCCGAGCATGTTGCAATACATCGCAACATACTTCTCGAGCGTGAGCTTGGTAATTCCGTATGAGCTAATGGGATTCGTTGGATGGTCTTCGTGGATTGGAATCGTTTTTGGAACGCCGTATACCGTACCACCTGAAGAGACGTAGAAAAATCGACTTATCCCAGTTTGATTCAACCTTGGAAACCAATTGGCAGCTGCCACCACATTACTTGCAACGTCATACGCCGGATCTTTCATCGACGAACCCGGCACAGTAGTATGGACCAGATCAATTGCAGTGTGACATCCCTTCAAGGCTGTTAGCACGTCGTCAGCACGCGAGATGTCACCCTCAATAATCTCCACTCGATCGGCGATGTCTTCTATGAGCTTTCTGCGCGCATACAACTTGTCAAAAATGCGCACGGGGTATCCACGCTTAACCAGGCTCCGGCACACAAAACTACCCATAAAACCCAAACCGCCCATGACAACAATCCGTCGATCGTTCGCGCTTTCCGCAGGCTGCTGTGTCGATAAGGCTTCCCTCATGAATGGGTTCCTTCTTCAGTGATAACCTAGATCCCCGGTAGGTGGCGCTTAGAACCGTTTGTGCGCACGTGCTATCTTACACCGAAGTTCAATAGCGAACAGCCACTGAATTTTGCCTAAGGTTAGAGTGGTCTTACTTTCCCTTTATTGAATGCACAACAGAAGAGCAGTGCTTTGCAAATCTTCATCAAACTGACTCTCAGCGTTTTTATTCTCACCAATTGACACCGGACCAAGCTTCATCCATGACCGATTCAAGCAGAGTTAAGGATCCTCGTACCTTGTGTATCGTGGTGCCTTACGCGCCGACTGCAACCGAGACCTTTATCAAAAATCACATCCAAAACCTGCCAGCGAACGTCGTCACCGTTGATAGCTGGCGACCCCAAATCGATGGTCGAACGGTCCTTGGCACACCCTCCCGTGTTTTTCACAAGCTGTTGAGACTTGCCGGAAGTGATCTTCAACGCGAGCTTACTGCGGCTTACGGAAAAGCCTTTCGTTCAAACAACGTCGCCGCAGTTCTCGCTGAGTATGGGACTACGGGAGTCGTAACGGTTGATGCTTGTCGTCAGCTGAACATTCCGTTGATCGTCTATTTCTTTGGTTACGACGCAACTGTCCGATCAGTGCTGGAAGAGAATGCTGAAACCTATCCCCATTTGTTTAAAGAGGCTAAAGCGATTATCGCTGTGTCGCGTTCCATAAAGCGCAAACTCATTTCTATTGGAGCTTCGGCAGAAAAGATTCATTTCATTCCCTGTGGTGTTGACACAGATCAATTTACCGGTGCGCAACCGGCTCAAGCAGACCCAGTCTTTCTTGCAGTTGGTCGGTTTGTTGAAAAGAAGGCGCCTCATTTGACCATCAAAGCTTTTGCTCTTGCTCATGAAGCATACCCGTCAGCGAGTTTGAGAATGATCGGTGATGGTCCACTATTTGAAGAATGCCGCAAGCTGGCTGAAACTCTCGGGGTACAGGATGCAATTCACTTCCTGGGTACAAGGCCACATGCAGAGTTGCAGCAAGAGATGAATGGTGCGCGTTGCTTCGTGCAGCACTCTGTTGAAGCGCCGTCGGGTGATTGCGAAGGAACGCCCGTTGGGATTCTTGAGGCAGGCGCGTCGGGATTGCCAGTGATATCAACTCGTCACGCTGGAATTCCAGACATAGTTGTTGAAGGCGAGACAGGTTACCTGGTCGATGAAGGCGACTTCGAAGGAATGGCTCAACATATGATTGCTATTGCCCAAGACCCAGAGTTGGCTGCAACCCTTGGTCGGGCAGCTCGAAAGCAGATCGCAAAACACTTTTCAGTCGATCAGTGCAACGCCGATCTTTGGCGAATAATTGAAGCTTGTATGAATGGCGTTTCACTTGTGGCGGATGAGATTTGAATGCGAGACAAAGTTGGAGAGTCGATTTATTAAGAGTATATACTTCCTGATGGACACTTGAACGGACCGATCCGGCGGAAGGTGTTAAAGAAATGTGCGGGATTGCAGGTTTTATCGATTTGTGGGACTCGGGCGAAACGTTCGCTGACGAAGAACGTGCCGCGATACTCGACCGGATGTGCCGGATCATTTCCCATCGCGGACCCGACGATCAGGGCACTCTTCTCAAGAAAGGCGTCGCACTTGGTATGCGACGACTCTCCATCATCGACGTAGCCGGCGGTCATCAGCCAATCTCCGGAGAAGATGGTACGGTCACACTCGTCTTCAACGGTGAAATCTACAACTTCCAGGAACTTACTCCTGACCTCAAGTCTCGAGGTCATCAATTCAAAACACACTCAGATACTGAAACGATCGTTCATAGTTACGAAGAGTTTGGCGCCGACTGCGTTCAGCGGTTGCGCGGGATGTTTGCCTTTGCAATATGGGACGATAAGGCTCGGAACCTTTACATAGCCCGCGACCGGGCTGGAAAGAAACCACTCTTCTACACGCTCACGACTCGAGGAACTCTTGTTTTCGGTTCTGAACTCAAGAGTCTGCTTCAACATCCCGATGTCGAACGTGAGGTTGATCCAAAAGCCCTGGATGCCTATTTCACTCTTGGCTATGTTCCGGATCCGCTAAGCATATTTCGCAATGTCCACAAACTACCTCCGGGCCATTTCTTAAACTTCTCGAATGGAGAGGTCACGGTTAAGCAGTACTGGGATTTCAACTTCGAGCCTTCAGCCCTTCGCAGTGAGGCGGACTACATTGAAGAGTTGCAGTCGTTGCTCGATGAGTCAGTCAAGCTCCGTTTGATTTCAGAAGTACCCCTGGGAGCGTTTCTGTCGGGCGGGATCGATTCAAGCACGATCGTCGCGCTGATGGCTCGACACCTGGACCAACCCGTTAAGACTTTCTCGATCGGATTTCACGAAGACAGTTATAACGAGTTGAAGTACGCGCGTGTTACCGCGGAGAAGTTTGGGACGGACCATCACGAGTTTTTTGTAACGCCTGACATCTGCAAGATTGTCGATGAACTGGCATGGCACCTTGATGAGCCGTTTGCTGACCAGGCTACTATTCCCAACTACATCGTTTCGAAACTAGCGCGCGAGTATGTCACCGTTGTTTTGTCCGGAGATGGTGGTGACGAACTTTTTGCCGGTTATACCAGGTATCTCGTCGAGCAGAACCGTGGTGGTTTTGAGAAACTGCCGAAGCCTTTGCGTGAAGGTGTCATGCGTCCACTGAGTCAACGTTTGCCTCATTCGATGTGGGGACGAAACTACCTGCACAACGTTTCACTCGATCCAATTTCGCGTTATCTTGACAACGTTTCAGTCTTCACGAGTTTGAATCGGAAGTCGCTCTACACATCGCAATTCCTCGAAGCGATAGGTTCAAATAGTTTCTCGTCCAATCTCTTTCACGAGTTGGCAGGGAAGGTGAAGACGTCCGATGCTGTCGATCGATTGCTCTACCTCGACAGCAAGACTTATCTGCCTGGCGACATTCTTACTAAAGTTGATCGTACAAGCATGGCAGTCTCACTTGAAGCGCGAGCGCCACTACTCGATCACAAGCTGATCGACTTCGTAACGCGGATTCCGTCGTCGATGAAGTTGGCTGGTTCTCAAACTAAGCATATTTTTAAGAAGGCGATCGAGAACCTGATTCCCGGTGAAGTCTTACATCGTCCGAAACAGGGCTTTGGAGTTCCGATTCAGGAATGGATCAATCAGGAACTTAAGGATCGCATTCGCGAAACGTTAACGGAACCTCGAACACAACAACGTGGTTACATCAATCCAAAATATGTAAATGTCCTGCTCGAAGAGCACGAGCGAGGTCGACGAGACCATTCACTCAGCCTGTGGTCGCTCTTGATGGTTGAGTTGTGGCACCGGCAGTTTCTGGATGATGAGAATTCTGCGCTGAGGTTAGCGTCAAACAAACATGACGCCCAGCCAGTGGCCGTCGCTGGATGAATCGTGGAAAGTAAGCAACTGCGGAACGGGCAACTTCAAAACTTTCATCTGAGTGAGATTCGATAGTGAAGCTTGCCGTTCTCCAACTCATTGATAGTTTCAACCAGGGTGGATCTGAGCGTCAGGCTTTGCAGCTAACGCGCCTGCTGCATGAAAGCGGACGCTTCAAAGTTTACCTCGCCTCGTTAACCTCCGAAGGAAGCCTGAGAGCTGGAATTTCCGATCTCGAGGTAGGCGACGTTCCCTCATTCCCTCTAACAAGTTTTTATGATCGAAACGCGGTAACGCAATTACGCCGTTTCGTGAAATGGTTAAAGACGTCGCGCATCGACATCGTTCATACACACGATTTCTATACGAATATCTTTGGTATGACTGGTAGCAGACTGGCAGGAACACCTGTGCGCATCGCTTCGATGAGAGAGACTAACGAAATGCGAAGTTCAGCTCAAAAGCAGTTGCAACGCGCCGCATATTCTTTCGCTCATCGAATTATCGCGAACTCGAATGCTGTACGCGAGAAGTTGTTTAGAGATGGAGTCAAGGAGAACAAAGTCGACGTCATCTATAACGGACTGCAGTTGGAACGCTTGTCGACTTTAGTTACCTGGGATGAAGCTTTGGAAAAAATAGTCGGCTTGACGCCTGACGATACTCCGCGACGGTTTGTTTCTATCGTTGCGAACATGAGTCATGAAGTTAAGGACTATCCGATGTTCTTGAGAGCGGCGAAACGTGTTCGACAGGTTGTGGCTGATGCTGAATTCCTGCTTGCCGGGGAAGGCGAGTTGACCGAGTCACTTCGCGCATTGGCACGCGAACTCGGAATAGAAGACCACGTCCATTTTTTAGGGCGATGCGACAACATTGCGGAGCTATTGAAGATATCGGATATCTGCGTACTTTCTTCGAAAGCTGAGGGCTTTTCAAACTCTATCTTGGAATATATGGCCGCGAGCCGACCTGTTGTTGCGACCGATGTAGGTGGGGCAAGAGAAGCCATCAAAGAAGGAATCACCGGGTTCCTGGTTCAATCCGGCGACGACGAAGCAATGGCTAACAGGCTCATCTGGCTATTGCAGGATCCGGCAAAAGCCGAAGAAATGGGACGTGCCGGTCGCAAGGTAGTGGAGGAGAAGTTTTCGTGCGATGCTCAGCTTCAGAACACTGAGCGTTTATACTCAATAGTGGCGAGCGAGGTTGGGTTGGTTTCGTAAATGGTTAGACCAATGACTGAGAAGTTGCGAATAGTTTTATTAACTCACGGTGGCGCTGAAGAGGTGTTGCTGCAACTCTGTGCGTTGGATTGCATCGAGATTGTCGGCGTATTTGTTGAAGAAGCTAAGCCACCACAACGCAGCTTTACAGAAAAGATCAAGCGTTCGATTCGTTACGACGGTTACTTGGCGACGACGACGAAACTCTTACGAAGCGTCGCCCCGCGAAAGAATGCTACGCAAGACAACAATGATGTTTTGGCAGTCCTCAAACAGATATCCAAAGACCATGGAATTCCATACCTCGTGGTTAGTAATTATCATTCGACTGACTCAATGAACTTATTAAAATCGGTGAAGGCCGATCTAGGCATAGTCTTTGGTACCAATATTCTTAAAGAGTCGGTCTTTGGAATTCCGAGGCTCGGGACTATCAACTTTCATAACGGCCTTGTACCTTTTTATCGTGGTGGTCCACCGGTTTTTTGGGAACTTTTCAATGATGAAAAGGAAGTGGGCTTGACGGTTCACTGGATGGCAGCGAAGGTTGACGCGGGCGACGTAATTCTCCAGGACACCGTTCCGCTGTCGTATGATTTCGCGTTTGGTCTTGATTTTGAAAAGTTTATTGCCAATTATCGCTCAGGACTGCGTACCCGATACGCCGAGCTATTGGCACGCGCTGTCGCTGACATCGCTAGTGGCCGCGCGGCGAGAATTGTTCAGGATCCGAATCTCGGTAAGCGCTATCGCCTACCGACAATGCGAGAGAAGGACGAGATGCGCCGTCGATTAAGTCAACGTCGCAAGCGGGTTGTCAAATCTCCCACAGTGCTACACGCCAGCAAATGAAACAAGCCGCGCTAAGACTTATCCACTCGTCTGGTCTGTTTGCACCGTTTCGTTTTTTTAATCGAAACAAGGTGCTGGTCTTGATGTACCATCGCTTCTCGGCGAATGAAGATGAATTCGCAACCTCAGCGTCGGATTTTGAAGCTCAACTTAAGTACCTCAAACAACACTACAATGTAGTTTCACTCGGAGAGGCAGTCAGACGGCTCTTGCAGGACGGAAAAACTGAGGCGAAGACTGCCGTGATCACGATCGACGATGGGTATCGCGACGCCTACCAGGTTGCACTCCCGATCTTGAAACGCAATAACCTGCCGGCGACTATCTTCGTTGTCACCCAGTTTCTCGATCGGAAAATGTGGCTCTGGACCGACAAGATGCGCTACATCAATTCCATGACTGAAAGCACGTTTGTTGAGTTTCAGCCAAACGGCAGCGCGCGTCGACTTGAGTTGCAAGACCGTACTTCACGATTGCGGGCAGCGGCGACGATAAATACCTTTCTCAAAGGAGTACCTGACGACGAGAAAGACCAGACAATTATGGAACTCGCTTCGTCACTTGGTATTGAGATACCCGAACAACCAACGGCTGAATATGAGGCGCTAACGTGGGAAGAGTTGCTGAAGATGGAAGAGCAGGGAATTGAAATTGGCTCGCATACTTATTCACATCCGATCCTGACCAGGGTTTCCCTCGAACGAGTTCGAATGGAGTTGCGTAAATCAAAAGAACGACTCGAAGAAAAATTGGATCACGAGGTCCCCCTGTTCTGTTATCCAAACGGCATCAACAATCGCGACATTCGAGATGAAGTGAAACGCGCGGGGTATTCGAGTGCTGTTACTGCGACGCCTGGTTTTATTGAACCCAATCCGGATCTGTTTGCCCTGAGTAGAATTTCTGCTGAACATGATCTCCCGCACTTTGCTCAGAACACGAGCGGCTTCGAGGGTTTCAAAAACTCTTTGCGCTCGCGTGGTTCGACGCCTGAACTAACTTGAGAGACTCGGAAAATAAAAAAGTGAGGCTACTCATTATTGGGCCATCACTAGACACTCTCGGTGGCCAGTCAATTCAGGCGGCGAGGTTGATCGAAAGACTTCGCTATGAACCATCGCTTTCGGTCGACTTCCTTCCCATAAACCCCCGACTCCCAGGTTTTCTCAACCAGCTCCAAAAGATCAAATATGTGCGCACTGTTGTTACTTCCATTGCTTATATCGCAAGTCTGTTGTTGAGAGTTTATAAGTACGACGTCCTGCACGTCTTTTCGGCCTCTTATTTTTCGTTCGTCCTGGCTCCTACTCCCGCAATTCTGATCGGTAAGCTTTATCGACGGAGAGTCCTGTTGAATTACCACAGCGGCGAAGCAGACGATCACTTGTCACGTTGGCGCAGTGCTGTTTCGACCATTCGACTTGTCGACGCGATCGTTGTGCCTTCGGATTATCTCGTTCGCGTTTTTAAGGATTTCGGGTTGAACTCGGAAGCGATTTACAACCTGATCGACACCAGCAAGTGGAAGTTTAGAGATCGCGTGCCGTTGCGCCCGGTGTTCCTGTCGAATCGCAATCTCGAAACTCTTTACGGAGTCGATCGTGTTTTGCGCGCCTTTGCTTTGATTCAAAAAAGAATTCCCGAAGCAACGCTGGCCATTGTCGGCGATGGAAGCCAGCGACGCGCACTCGAATCTCTCGCCGCGGAACTCGGACTAACCAACACTATTTTCAAGGGGCAGATTCAACCAGACTTGATGCCTGACGCTTATGACGCTGCCGACATCTATCTCAATGGTAGTGAAATAGACAATCAACCGCTTTCATTGCTCGAGTCTTTTGCCTGCGGCTTGCCGATCGTGACTACGGATGCGGGCGGAATTCCTTACACCGTCTCTGACATGCATACTGGCATGGTTGTCAGTCGAGGTGACTACGAGGGCTTAGCTGATAGAGTTTTTAGGTTGCTGAATGAACCTGAGCTCGCGAGAAAGATGATCGACGAAGGCAGGCGCGAGTGTTTGAAATACAGCTGGGAAGCTGTGCGAGGGAGTTGGCTTAAGATTTACTGGACGCTTGGAGACTTTGCGCACAATGCCGAATCATTGTCGCCGTCAACTGCTTCGGAAAGTAATGTTGTTACCAGATGAGTACGATCGACAAACTTCGTCAGACAAGTCTGGATGAGCTGCGTGTGCGAGGTTCGCAAGCACTCGCCGTCTACAGCGAACGATTGGGTTGGTCGCGATCTACGCGATTGATCTCCGACAGAGAACTCCTCGATTTGCTGCGAACGTCGAATAAGCAGTTTGGTTCGACGCGGGATTTACTTTCTCATTTCAGAGAGCGTAGATCGCCCGGGTACTTTCCGGTCTTTGACGATCGTACCGGTACTGTTGAAGAGTTCAATAGACGTTGGCCCGGGTCTGCGCAAAAGCTGATCGAACGGGCTGACAAGATTGGTGAAGGTTGCTTCAGTCTTTTAGGATTTTCTGAGCTCAACTTTGGTAAGCCGATCGATTGGCTCTTCGAACCTGTAGCGGGCAAGCGCGTTCCGTTAGTCCACTGGAGTCGCTTCAATAATTTGGACGATCAACTTTCCGGTGATAAGAAGATTGTTTGGGAGCTCAATCGTCACCAGCATTTCGCGACATTGGGCCAAGCCTACTGGCTAACCGGCGACGTCAAGTATGCGACGATCTTCGTAGATCAAATAAATGGTTGGATAGACCAGAATCCGCCGAAGCTCGGCATTAACTGGTCCAGTAGTCTCGAGGTTGCTTTTCGATCTTTATCGTGGCTCTGGGCGTTGTATTTTTTCAAAGAAGCGGAGGCTTTGGACGACGCGACGTTTGCGAGAATTACGAAGTTTCTTTACCTCAACGCACTTCACCTCGAAACGTTTCTTTCGACTTACTACAGTCCAAACACTCATTTGACGGGTGAAGCGCTGGGACTCTTCTTCATTGGTTCGATCTTCCCGGAGTTCAAGGATGCAAAGCGATGGCGCGATACCGGCCTTGAGATCCTTACTGAGCAGTTAGACAAACAGGTTCAGCCAGATGGCATCTATTTTGAACAGACGAGCTACTACCATCGTTACACCACCGATTTTTATTTACACCTCAAGATCAGTTTGATGTTGAATGGAGAGCCGTTTCCTTCAAAGCTCGACACAAAGCTTCAACAGCTGGTCGATCATTTGATGTACATCACGAGGCCCGATGGTACTTCACCTTTGTTTGGCGACGATGACGGTGGGAAGTTGGTGAAGTTGGAGCATCGTCGCGCAAATGATTTTCGCGCAACGTTGTCGACCGCGGCAGCAGTTTTCAAGCGAGCTGATTACAAGTTTGTCGCTGGTGGTCCAGCTGAAGAAACCCTCTGGCTGCTTGGATCGAAGGCTATCAGAGAACTGGACGAGTTACGCCACTCTGAGCCGTCAAAGACGTCCATGGGATTTGAGACTGGCGGTTATTACGTTATGCGTGATGGGTGGAATCTTAATTCAAACTATCTCCTGTTTGATTGTGGACCCCACGGAGTCTTTAACTGCGGCCACGCCCATGCCGACGCACTCTCGTATGTTCTCTCTGCGAACGGGAAATCGTTTCTCGACGACCCGGGCACATTCACGTATACAACTTCGAAAGGAATGCGTGACTGGTTTCGAAGCTCTGCCGCTCACAATACCCTGACGATCGATGGGCAATCGTGGTCGAATCCGGCTGGCCCATTTTCCTGGCAATCGATATCGAGTTGCGAGAAGTCTAAATGGCTGGCCAAGGATCGATTCGACTATGTCGTGGGAACAGTTACCGGGCCGTCGCTGGTTGGTCTACAGCACCGACGCGCAATCCTTTTCTTGAAGAATGATTACTGGATTGTTTGCGACCGGGCAGTGTTTAGTGGAACGCACGAGGTAAAAACGTGGTTTCATCTCGACCCTGGAGTCGAAGCCCAAACCTCAGATGCCAATGTGGTCGAGGTTGCTGAGGGTCACGACTTTTCTTTGAAAATGGCCATATTTGCTGGGAAAGGCAGTTGGAATCGGGAAACAGGATGGGTTTCGCATTGTTATGGAGTTAAGGAGGACGCTCCGGTCCTCGCATACTCAACTCACGTCAGCGAGACTGCTGAGTTGATAACATTCCTGGTGCCCCAGTCTTCGGCCAGTGTTCCGGCTGCAATTAATGAGATAAAGGCGGCTGACGGACGAGCATTTGAAGTCGATCGTGACGCGTGTCACGATGTATTGTTATGTAGTGGCGGTTCAGCAGGTAATAGGCGAGTCGAAACTCAACGCCTGGTTTCAAACTTCTCGCTTGCATGGGTCAGGTTCAAGAATGAAGACGCAGTTGTTCCAGACGAATTTGTTTTGATCGACGGAAACCTTCTTCAACTTGATGGCCGGGCACTCGTGAAGTCCAAAAAACGAATCGGATACCTGGCAGCGAAAAGAGTGGGTGATAGTTTTAGCATTGAAACAGATGACAGGTCTCAAGAACTCAGTTTACCGATCGAAATTCTTGAGTCGTCTAATTCTTCACTTCGTTAGTTTTTGAGCTTATGTGCGGTATCAATGGAATAGCATTATCCAGTCGCTCGGGACGCCGGATTGAGAAGGATGTTCTCGAGCGAATGCGTGATGTGATTGCGCATCGTGGACCTGACGAGATCGGACTCTTTATCGACGGCAGCGTCGGTCTGGGTCATCGTCGTCTGAGTATTGTTGACCTTGCCACTGGTCAGCAACCGATGACTAACGAAGATGGTTCGCTTCACATTACATACAACGGTGAGATCTACAACCACTCGGATTATCGCGACGAACTTGAGAGCCGAGGGCACGTTTACAGAACGCATTGCGACACTGAGACAATCCTGCATCTCTATGAAGAACACGGCGAAAGATGCGTTGAATATCTCCGTGGAATGTTTGCCTTTGGTATCTGGGACAGCAAGCAAAAGAGACTGTTCATCGCTCGTGATCGCCTGGGTGTTAAGCCACTTTATTACGCGCAGACTCCAGATGGATCGCTGTATTTTGGTTCAGAGATCAAAACGATCCTGGAAACACGAGCGATCAATCCTGAGATCAACTTCGACGTTTTAACGGATTATCTGGCCAATCACGCACCTTCAGGTGAACAGACACTCTTCAAAGGTATTACTCGTCTTTTGCCCGGTCATACGCTGACATGGGAAGACGGCAAAATCCAAACACGTTGTTATTGGGACGTCAGTTTCGAATCTAACGAACCCAGCGGTCGCAGCGAGAGCGACTACATCGACGAGTGGCGCGACCTGTTTTATACGTCGGTGAAATTGCGTCTGATGGCGGACGTTCCACTTGGAATGTTTTTGTCGGGCGGAATTGACTCATCGGCCATTGCCGCAGTTATGAGCGGGATGGTTAGTGATCCTATCAAGACGTTCAGCGTTGCATTTTCTGAACGTGAAGCGAATGAGCTTGAGTATGCTCGCCTGATCGCCGAGAAGTTCAAGACGAATCATCACGAGATTGTCGTCACTCCGGAAGAGTTCTTCGCCGCTTTGCCCAAGCTCGTCTGGCATGAAGACGAGCCGCTCGCACACTTGGCAAGCATACCGCTTTACTTTGTTTCAAAGTTGGCTGCCGAACATGTAAAGGTTGTGTTGACTGGAGAAGGTAGTGACGAGTTGCTGGCCGGTTATTACCGCTATCGAACAACTGTTTACAACCAAAGCCTGGGTCAAACTTATCAGCGTTTTACCAATCAATCGTTGCGGCGCGTTGTGCAAAACCGGATCGAGGCTTTACCAGCCGGATCGAATGTAAAGCGAAAGCTCATTCGTACGTTCTTATGTCTCACACCGGATTTGGAAAACATCTACTTCGATAATTTTGCGGTGTTTTCTCGCGCGCGCCAGGCTCAGCTATTAACACCTGAAACGAAAGAGAGAGTCGGTGTAATCGATCCGTACCTGACCGTTCGATCGCTGATTGAAAAGACTGACGCAAATACTCTCTTGAACCGTTTGTTGTACGCCGATACGAAGACTTACTTACAGGAATTATTAATGAAGCAGGATCAGATGAGCATGGCGGCCTCGATTGAGAGTCGCGTGCCATTTTTGGATCACAAGCTGGTTGAACTCACCGCTCGCTTGCCTGAGCGCATGAAACTCAAAGGCATGACCACGAAGTACATTCTGCGAAAGAGCATGCAGGGACTATTGCCGGAAGCGATTATTAAACGACCAAAAATGGGATTCCCTGTTCCAGTTGGTTCCTGGTTTCGAGGGCAATTCCGATCAGTTATCGATGAATATGTTTTGAGCGACCGTACTTTGTCGCGTGGCCTGTTTGATCCAACCTACCTGAGACGAATGGTTGAAGCACATCAGTCAGGAGTTGAAAACCACGCCGAACGTCTTTGGTCGTTGCTCAACTTTGAGATCTGGTTAAGACAATTTATTGATGGTGAGAGTCTGACGACGATGGGTCCTGTCGAGGCTGAAGCGGTATCGATCTAGATAAAGAATCAAGAAGATGACTACATTGGTAAGTGAAAAAGCTGAGATAGAAAAACACTCAGACGTTCTCAAAGGGCGCGATATTCTCTGTTTCAGTCATGACTGGAGCGGAGATCCTTTATCGAAGACCCATTTGATGAGATTGGTCTCAAAAGAGAATAGAGTGTTGTGGGTCAACTCAATTGGCTATCGCACGCCGACAGCGTCGAAAGCAGATATCACGCGAGCCTTTAAGAAATTAGGGGCCGCTACAAGCTCTCTCAAAGAAGTTGAGCCAAACATTTTTGTCCTCAATCCGATTGCGATTCCTGCGTACGGGAATCCGCAAATTCGTCAGTTGAATCGCTCGTTACTGAAGTTGCGGGTGAAGCGAGCAATGAAGCAGTTGCATTTCACTCGACCGATAAACTGGGTCTTTAATCCCGCGGCAGCCGTTATTGCCGGCGCCTTTGAAGAAGACCTATTGATCTATCAATGTGTCGATGAGTACACGGCGTTCTCGGGTGTTGCGTCGAATCACCTGGCTGAGCTTGAAGAGCAGCTCCTTAAACGATCTGACGTGGTGATTGTCTCTGCCGATCTGCTTTACCAATCGAAAGCAAAACATAATCCGAACACATTCATCGTTCGTCACGGTGTCGACTATGACCACTTCAGCAAAGCTCTCGCCGAGTCGACTGTTGTACCAGATGAGATTAAGGATCTGCCACGACCGATTATTGGATTTTTCGGCTTGATTGCAGACTGGGTTGATGTTGACTTGATGGCTTATGTTGCTTCCAAATTTCCTGAAGGCTCACTGGTCCTTCTAGGTAAATCGACGACAGATGTTTCGGTGTTGGAGCGTGGGCCAAATGTTCATCTGCTCGGTCGCAAGACTTATCAATCCTTGCCGTCTTATTGCAAAGGATTTGACGTCGCGTTGATGCCGTTCCGCCTTAACGAGTTAACTCTTAATGCCAATCCACTGAAAGTTCGTGAGTACCTGGCCGCTGGTCTCCCTGTTATTTCAACGCCGATTCCTGAAGTTGAAATCCTGGGGCAGTGCAGAATTGCAGGAGATCGAGACGATTTCGTGAGAGAAGTGAGGGAAGCTTTGAGGGATCCTGGACCAAGCAAAGAACGGAGCCTGGCGATTAGTCATGAGAGCTGGGAAGCAAAGCTGAATGAGATAGCGGGTTATCTTGGTCGCGTGGTGAAATAAAGCGACTTTCCACGAAAGGTGCTGCCAAGTTCTGATGGCCTCTGATTCCTACTTAATGAAGCTTGCATGGAACCTTCCTTGGTTACTTCGTTATCCATTCTGGCGAACGAGTGAGGTTCTTGGACGCCTTGGTAATGGGACTTCAAAAGGTCATGTAATCCTTTTCGTAGGAAATCATTTTGAACCCGGGTATAACGAGGAACCTAACGAGTCAGGCGGTTCGGGAATTGACCTGAGTCCCGATCAGCAACTCCGACGACTCGAGGACTGGTACAAAAAAGCCAGGGCGATCGGAGATCAGGTTCGCGATCACGACGGTACTTCATTTCGTCATACCAACTTCTACCCCATCGAACAGTATGATCCGCGTTTGCTGGATCGCCTTGCAGACATGCAGGCAGAGGGACTGGGAGAAGTCGAGATTCATCTTCACCACGGAGTGAAGGAACCAGATACTGCCGAGAATCTGCGCGCAACCTTAGTCAGGTACCGCGATATTCTGGCAGAGGAACATAAGTGCCTGTCGCTTGGACCAGCCGATCAAGTTCCTCAGTATGCGTTCATTCATGGAAACCTCGCGCTTGCAAATTCCGCTGGCGGTCAGTACTGCGGTGTGGATTCAGAGTTACAGATTCTCGCTGAAACTGGTTGTTACGCCGACCTGACTCTTCCTTCTGCACCCGATCGTACCCAGGTGTCTCGCATCAACGCTCTCTACCAGTGCGGAAACCCGTTGGACCAGGCACGTGCACATCGAAGTGGTCCAACAATTAGAATCGGTGACGAGCCCGCGCTTCCGTTGATCATTGATGGCCCACTAGTTTTTGACTGGAGTCGTCGACGGCATGGTCTGCCAGTTCCCAAAATCGATAGCGGAGCGCTAACTGACAAGTATCCTTTGACTGTGGATCGTTTTAACCGCTGGCGGCGGGCGCGCATTGGGGTGTTAGGCAGACCCGACTGGATCTTTATCAAGTTATTCTGTCACGGGTTTTTTGAATACGATCAAGACGCGACTATTGGCGAAAAAATGCGTGTGTTTCTCGAGGAAGTGCTGGAGTTTTCCGAGCGCACGGGTGAATTTAAACTTCACTTCGCTTCATCTCGTGAGGCATTCAATATGGCTGT
>DATEXA010000327.1:0-4163 GCA_035257465.1 Pyrinomonadaceae bacterium
CTCGCGAAGAAGAAAGTGCGATTGCGCCAGATAGGACCACCCAGAGTCCCACCGAATTGATTGAAACGCAGCTGCCCGCGTTCGAGCCCTGCGCGATTCGCGAAGAAATCATTGGCGTCCAGTTTGTCGTTGCGCAGAAACTCGAACACCGAGCCGTGAAAGCTGTTCGTGCCCGATTTGAGTGCCACGCTGATTATGCCGCCCGCTGCCTGGCCGTACTGGGCGCTGTAGTTAGCGCTCTCGACTTTAAACTCCTGAATCGCGTCCACCGATGGGCGAATCACCTGCGTCGAACCGGAATCAACGCCCATGATGTAGTTGTTATTGTCGAGGCCGTCCACCAGAAACTTGTTTTGCAGAGCGCGATTGCCGTTCACGTTGAACCCATCGGCCGCTCGGGGTAACTGATCGGGCGTCGCGCCGGGCATTAGCAACACCAGTTGTGAATAGTTTCGACCGTTAAGCGGCAACGTGACGATGGTTTTGTTCTCGATGACCTGGCCGATCGATGAGGACTCACGTTCAAGCGGCGGCTCAATACTCGTAATATCGACGCTTTCGGTGATTGGCCCAGGCTCGAGCCTGAAATCAATTCGTGCAGCTTGATCTACATTGATGCTGAGGTTATTGCGCGTCACTGGCTTGAAACCAGTGGCGAGCACATGCAACTGGTATTTGCCCGGCAACACAAAAGGAATGCTGTAGTAGCCATCCGCGTTTGTCACCGCTTTGCGAATCACACTCGTGTCGACATTCGTGAGTGTGAGCTGGGCCCCCGCAATCAGAGCGTCATTGTCATCAGTGATGATTCCGGTGAGCTGCGCATTTTGCGCAAACGCCTCCGACCTGAACGCCAGTAATAACAAGATAGGCAACACAGCTGTGAGAAAACATCGCCGTGTGTTCATGAGCTTCGCCTTCTTTCAGGACGAACTGGTCGTTGGGTTTCAAACTCCGCAGGATCTCCTGCCCTTGTTGATGACCATGAGTTTGAAAGCGAAGATGAGGTTGTGTCTAATTCAAAGAGAGTGGACAAACAGGCCGGGGGTCATTCTCACCCTTTGATAGCTCAATCCATCTGATTCGAGCACATAGACGCGCGCTATTTCAAAACTGATATAGCAATAGTTACGAATGTACAACAACTCGTTGATGCGCCCGGGTAATAGTTTTGTATGCTCTGGTTTTACTCCCCATTGCGGGCTATAGCTTTCTCAGATACGCCAGCAATGCCGCCCGCTCATCCGGATTTATGAACCCACGATCGACAACCAGACCATTGGACGAAAGAATCGGCGGGAGGTTGGGAGCCGGATTCAAACGAGCCGCGCGACGGAAAAAGGCAACATAGTGGTCGACTACATCTTCGAGGGTGGCCGCGGAGTTGTTGTGAAAATACGGGGCGGTGTTACTGATCCCTCGCAGTTGCGTGATGTCCATGACGCCGAGGTCAGCGGGTTGGCCCGTGAGCAGTAGTCGTCCCGGATCTGAGGTAGTTACAAACTGGAAGGTGCCGTTCGCGAGAGTTATGCGATACGTGCGCGCATTTCGGGCAAGTCGATCCGGACAAGGCGCAAAGCCGTCCGTCGTCGGGCGTGGACAAGCTGTCTGGATGTTGTGATACCGGACTATGGGACGCACGAATGCAGTTTCCGGAGTTGAGCCGCCTGGATGCAACGTTCCGCCGTGGCATTGCGCGCAGGCGCGGTTGAAGATTACTTTGCCCTGCTGCTCCAGCTCGTTCAGTTCGGGATCGGGATCGGTGAATTGCGTCGAGTTGGAGAGGATTGCATCAGCGAGTGATCCGACCGCAGGTGAAGTGAACAGCGTCTGCTGGAAGGCCGCTAGATCGTCGAGCATGCCCTGCGGCGGTTCCACCGAGACTTGTGCGTGTGCGATGAGTGCACCTCGTGCTTGTTCCTGAAGGCTTCCGAATCGCGCATCATGCTGGTAGCCGCCTTGCCGGTTTGGTCCATTAGGATCCTGGCCCATGATTGGAGGACGTGGAGCGCCCGGTGGCCAGATCGGTAACACGCTATCCGGGCCGGTAATCGCGACATTTAGTACCGGCATGACTGCGCGCCAGAGATCGACCGAGGTCTCGTCACTAGGTTGACCGGTAGCTGGATCGATGAGTTTGACGTTCAGGGGCAAGGGCATCGTTACGCGAACGAGACCGTTTTCCACCAGGTTCGAGAAGTCACTGGCACTGTCTCCGTTTGTACGAAAGTCGTCGGCATCCACCGGACGAAAGAGGGGATCATCCGCATTCTTGTTGTACTCTTGTTTCGCCAGGAGATCATCGTAACGGGCCCTCGCGGATGTCGGAGAAAGCTGGAACCCATCCGACGGCATGTGGCAGTCGGCGCACGAACGTCCGTTCCCGCCGAGTTGCTTCAGATTTCGACGATTGAATGCTGCACGACCTCGCGCAACTGCGTCGCACGGTTGCTCTTCGCAATTAAGCTGAGTCGCGCCGTTTCCTTCCAAGCCCTGTCCGCGGCCTGTGTGCGGGATCACGACTGCAATCACGCCTATAAGGCCAAGAATGAGAAAAGCGATGATGGATCTCTTAGGTTTGTACATGGTCTTTTAGTCCTTCATGCACCGGAGTAATCGGTGGTAGTTCAATACTCTGTTGCTCACAAACTGAACGTGACGGATAATCGCTCCCGCGCAAACGAAAAGTCCTTCAAGACTCCTTAAACCTTCCTAAACTTTGCTAATTTGAGAGTAGTGAACGACACACCGACGCACATCTACGAGTTTGGACCCTTCCGTGTCGATCCTCGCAAACGCCTCTTGCTGCACAACGGCAACCAGGTGCGGCTACCAGCCAAGGCTTTTGAGATCCTGCTGGTGCTACTTGAAGGGGAGGGGCGCCTCGTCGAAAAGGACGAGCTGATGCGGAGGGTTTGGCCTGACGCAGTGGTGGAGGAGAACAACCTCACCGTTAACATGTCGGCGCTCAGGAGATGCCTTACAGAAAGCCCGGGTGAACACCGATACGTGGTAACGGTGCCTGGTCGCGGGTACCAGTTTGTTGCGGACGTGCGGCAGCTTGGCAACGCACCGCCGACCAATCAAGGAGTGGCCGAAATCACCCTGGCACAGGGAAACGGAGACGCCCGCAGTTCCAACAGTGTAGCGGCGCAGAAAAACGGTGCGGCAACCTCGGCGCACTCGATATCGAGTGCAGAATATTCCGGGGATGAGATCAAACGACACAAACAAGGCGTGCTGTTACTTCTTATACCTCTGTTCGCAATCCCAATCGCAGTTTCCTATCTGATCTATTCGCGCTATCTGGCCAAGGAAAGTAAAGCCGCAATCACCTCCATCGCAGTCTTGCCTTTTGAAAACGAGACCGGAGATTCGAACGCGGAATACCTCTCGGACGGAATCTCCGAGAGCCTCATCAACAGTCTTTCACAATTGCCCGAGGTCAAAGTCATCGCGCGCAGTTCCGCCTTCAAGTACAGGGGCGCAAACTACGATTTGCAGGACATTGCGAAAGCATTGGGCGTCGAAGCGATCCTAACCGGAAAGGTTACACAGCGCGGTGAGAACCTGGCGATCAGCGTCGAACTTGTTCGTGCGAGCGATAAGACGCAGATGTGGGGTGGGCATTACGATCGCAAGATGTCAGACTCTCTCGCGATTCAGCGCGAGATTGCTGGCGAGATAATCGAGAAACTGAAGCTAAAAGTTTCGGGCGAAACGGAAAGAACCACTAAACATTACACCGACAGCAACGAGGCTTATCAGCTTTATTTGAAAGGCCGCTTCTACTGGAACAAACGAACAGGAGAAGCGCTCAACAAAGCAATCGAGTATTTCAATCAAGCGATTGAAAAAGACCCCGGCTTTGCTTTGGCTTATGCAGGTTTGGCTGACTGCTATGTTGTGCCCGGCAACCGACTGGAGCCGCGGGTGGCAATGCCGAAAGCCAAGGCGGCAGCAATGCGTGCACTGGAACTGGACGAGACGCTCGCCGAAGCACACGTTTCACTAGGCCGCGTCCTGGCAGTATACGATTGGGACTGGAAGAGTGCGGAGAAGGAATACAAGCGTGCCATCGAACTGAATCCGCGCTACGGAACCGCTCACCAATGGTATGGCGGATACTTAGCGGTAATGGGCCGCAGCGATGAAGCCATAGC
>DATEXA010000328.1:0-11584 GCA_035257465.1 Pyrinomonadaceae bacterium
CCGGTAACCTTTCGAGTGCAAAGCGCTGAGGGTGTCGCCAACTCCTTCAATGAGTGGTGCAGTCTCTTCACCGTAATGCTCGAGCCAAAGCGCGTCGGCGCGTACCCATAGATCTTCCGGCAAGCCGAGCGCTGCATAAGTTGAATACCAGTTTGGTGAGTAGTGTGCTTCGTAGATATCAATCGGAAACGCGACGTCGAGTTCAGCAAAAGTCTTTTGAAACGCAATCAACCCGAGCTGGGCCGAGTCGACGAGCGTTCCATCCCAGTCAAACACTAGCGTCGTGATCTTATTTTTGCTGTGTGGCATTCAGATTGATATTGCCAGAACGTGTCGGGCTTTTGTAGTTCTGACAAAGGTATGTCCGATAAGCTTCAGCTTGTCGGAGATCCTTGCGGGGAGATTGAACAATGAGCAAGCCGACAAGCTAAGGCATATCGGACATCCCTGCCAATAGGAGCATTAATCCGTCAGTGACTATCGGGCCAACTTCATTGACTTGTTTCTCCTGCCAAAAATAGAATGCGCCGCGAAATCATATTGACGGTGACAACCAACGCCCGCCACTAATGGACGATCTCTTCATCCTAATCTACGTCATCATGTTGCTGGGCTTCCTCGTAGTCACTTTTGTTTTACCAATTGTTTCACTCATCATTGCCTTAAGATCCAAACGCAAGCTTCACGAGCGATTATCACGACTGGAAGCCGCACATGGTCTAACTCCCAGAGATCAATCCGCCATTCAGC
Organism: Pyrinomonadaceae bacterium; assembly: GCA_035257465.1. Lineage (GTDB taxonomy): Bacteria > Acidobacteriota > Blastocatellia > Pyrinomonadales > Pyrinomonadaceae > PSRF01. The sequence goes on from DATEXA010000328.1 coordinate 751, forward strand.
AACTTAGTGCGCGAGTTCAACGTCTGGAAGAATTGTTATCGAGTGGAGCAACTCCAATCCGCGAGTTCACAGGGCCGATTGAAGGCGCACTCACGCTACCAGCGACAACGATCGAACAACCCGCGACGGAGCAGCAACCTCCACCGATTAGCGCGCCAACTCCACCCTCACCGCCCGCTCCGCCTTCTTCATCGCTGAGCGCATACGATCTTGAATCCATCATTGGCCGCCGTTGGGTTGGTTGGATCGCGGTATTGCTGATCCTGTTCGCCACAGCGTTCTTTCTCAAGTACGCGTTCGATAACCGCTGGATTGGCGAAGTTGGTCGTGTCGCGATCGGAATTGCCGCCGGCGTGACAATGACTTTGCTTGGCTTCAAGTATTTGAAACGCGGCTGGAAAATCTTTTCGCAGATCCTCACAGGCGGCGGCGTTGTGCTTCTCTATCTCTCCACTTACGCCGCGTTTGGTTATTACCATCTGGTTCCCCAGAAGGCGGCGTTTGTATTCATGGCGATCTTGATCGCTGAAGCGGCAGCGCTCGCCCTGCTGTACGAAGCTCCGGCAATCGCGATCATGGCATTACTGGGCGGCTTCCTCACGCCGCTGTTACTACACTCAAATCGTGATCAATACCTTTCACTATTTGCTTACATCATTGCTATCGACATCGGTGCGCTGGCTCTTCTAAAGCACTGGCGTGGTCTCCGCACAATCGCATTTTTGGGATCTCACCTACTCTTCTGGCTCTGGTACGACGAGCACTATCATCACGATAAACTCGCCGCTGTTCTCACTTTTCAGCTGGCGCTCTTTCTGATCTTTCTTACAGCTCATCTGGTTGGCCGACTTCTACGCCGCCTTCATTCGACAACGCTGGAAGATATTTGGCTGCTGGTGATAAATCCCTTTGTCTTCTTCGCCAGCGTCTATCACTTGCTCAATCCGTCGTACCACGACTGGATGGGCGTGTTCGCAATCCTTATGGCCCTGATTTACGCGGCAGCCGCGAAACTTCTCCTCGATCGCAGCACGACAAGCCGCGTTGAGTCGCTCTCATTAATCGGCATTGCGCTTACCTTCGTCACGATCGCCATACCAATTCAACTGCGCTCGAACTGGATCACAATAGCCTGGTCGATCGAAGCTCTCGCGATGCTTTGGGCCGGAATTGAAACACGCTCGCTGCGTCTACGCGCATCGGCGTGTCTTATCTTTGCCCTCGCATTTCTTAAGCAGCTTTTGTGGGACACACCTTACGGGTATCGTCCAGCCTTCATCCCAATCTTCAACCGCTACTTTCTTTCATCTCTGGTTGTCATTGGTTGCTTGTTTGGGGCCGCTGCTCTCTATCAAACCCTGGCGAAACGAAAGAAGGTATCGGGCGAGAGCTTGAAGTTTGCGTTCTTGCTTAGCGCAGTCGTGGCACTCTGGCTCGTTTTCTCAATCGAGACTTTCACGTTTTTCCAAGGTCGTGCGCTGGTTCAAAGGCTTGCTGAAGACGCGCGTCATCAACGCTGGCTGGGACAGATGGCTCTCTCAGTTGTGTGGGCCGTCTATGCGGCCGTTCTTGCTGCCGTGGGATTTCTGCGGCGCTCGTCCGTCACACGTTGGGCCTCGCTTGCGCTCTTCGCACTCACGATAGTCAAGGCGATGTTCGTTGATATCGCAGAGTTGCAACAGCTCTATCGAATCATCGTTTTCTTTGTACTGGGTATCCTGTTGTTACTGGTGGCGTGGGGTTATCACAAAGCTTTTCATGCAAGGGAGTCGAATTCATGAGAACTCTTCGTGCAGTCGCGTTGATTTGTGCATTCGTTACTGCCGCTGCGGTGGTGGTAGCACAGACACAGTTGTCGTCCTGGCCGTTCTTTGTCGAGGCCACGACTAACGGTAACCCTGGTGTCTATCAATTCACCGTTCCGCTTCCCGTGATGGGCCAGTCAAGAGACGACCTTGGCGACTTGCGACTCTTCGACGCAGAGAACCATGAGATTCCGTATGCGATTCAAGTGCGTAAAGAAGTCAACGAACAAAAAGAATTCGACGTTCAAGTCTTCAATAAAGTGACCGCCGGTTCGTCAACAGAGGCGACAATTGACTTAGGTGAAAATCCTTCAGAACACAACGAAGTTCAGATTGAGACTGCCGGCAGTGATTTCAGACGTCGAGTAAGCGTGGAAGGAAGCGATTCGGTTGGAGCCTGGAAAACGCTACGATCTGATGCTGTGATCTTTGCTTTTCAGTCTGATGGCAAATCCGTTGAGTCGAACAGTGTGACTTATCCGGTGAGTCGATATAGATACCTTCGCGTGCGCGTTAGTGCCGATGAACTCAGCGATCACCAGCCCCCCGACATAACAACTCTTAAGGCGCTGATGGTGATGCATGAAAAAGGCAAGTTAACAACCTGGGGGCTGAACGTTCCGTCTTACCAGTTGCTTCGTAACCAGGGGGCATACGCGAGTTCATGGATCATCGACCTGGGCGCGCGTGTTCCCTGCGAGCGCCTCAGTCTTTCCATCGCGGAACCTTCGTTTTATCGCCCGTTCCTGGTGGAGACTTTCGACGATCCACAGCATCCACAATTACTGGCAAACGGGAATTTAAGTCGTAGGGCAAGTGATCAAAATCAACCGCAGGTGATCATATTCGATCATGAAGAACACGTGCGGCTGTTGCGTTTGCAGATCACGGACTACAGCAATCCAACGCTTTCGATCGAAGCGATTGAGGCGAGTGCTCCGGAAAGAGAATTGGTATTTGAGTTGAAGCGACCGCAGAGTGTGCCGCTTCGGTTGTATTTCGGCAATTCGAAAATGCGCGAGCCTCATTACGACTTTGAGAAAGAGTTGAGCAGCTTGAAGGCCACTCCACTTCAAAGCTCCGTTGGCAATACAAATAAGAATCCGCTGTACACACCAGAGCCGTTACCATTCACTGAACGTGTGCCATGGTTGATCTACCTGGTGCTTGCAGCTTCTAGCGTGGCTCTCGGTTGGATTTTGTTCAGCCTTGCGCGTCGGACAGTTGTAAAGGAAGAGGAGGGAGTGTCCGATATGCTTTAGCTTGTCGATCGATCCCAGGCTCCGTCCTGATCAAACACGCCGTTTCCTTTTCTCACTCGATATCGATGTAGGGAAACCAGCAAGCGAGGACGCCTGGGGTCCCAGCTCTTAGTGCGCGGGATTCTTGTAAACAACCCCACTCTTCATCACAAAGACAACGCGTCTCACTGCTGTGATGTCCTTCAACGGATCACCGTCGAGCGCGATGATGTCTGCCTGCAAATCTACCGCGATTGAGCCAATTTGATCCGACAGTCTCATTGCTTCGGCAGCCAGGGAGTTAGCCGAAATCATCGCGGTCATTGGATCGACACCTCCGTCGCGTACGCGATCGATGAACTCTTCAGCGTTGCGGCCGTGTGAACCAGCAACAGCATCGGTACCAAAAACGATTTTCAATCCGGGCGTTTTCGAAGCATGCTGAACGAGTTGGTGGTTCAACGGAAGTATTTTTTCCATCGCAGCAAATCCTTCTTCGGTATAACCAGGAGTGCCGAGATACTTTTCCTTGTTCAATAAATAGTTCTCGATGACCAGACCCGCTTGAGGATCAAGATAGGTGCCTTTTTCAGCCATCAACTTTAAGTCACTGTCTGTTGCCAGAGTGCCGTGCTCTATTTGAGTGCAACCGGCCAGCGTTGCTGCGCGCACAGCGTCCTTATATGCATGCACCAGCGTGCGCAGGTTCAGCTTGTTCGCTTCGTCGCAGGCAGCAGTGAGTTGCGCTTGAGACAAAGTCATTCCACCTCCCTGGCGAATACTCTGCGATGCGAAAATCTTAATAACGTCGGCGCCGGCTGCCTTTTGCTTTCGAACAAAAGCGCGAATTTCTTCAGCCGTGCCCGTCTGTTCTCCACGGCCCAGAAGAGGTTCGACAGCAGTGAGAATGCGTGGCCCAGGCAGCTGGCCATTAGCTATTGCTTCGCGTAGGGGTACGTCGGTGGGCGAGCCAGGGCTTTGAATAGTCGTGAAGCCTGCCATCAATGTCGCATAGGCATTCGACGCTGATCGGTAAGCGGCCTCCTGGGTGATTTCTCCAGGTCCCGCGTTCTTCCCATCTTTGCCAAAACTCCAGGTGATGTGCGCGTGCGCGTCGATCCATCCAGGCAGTACAGTCAGGCCACGAAGATCGTAATCAATTGGCCCAGCCTTCGGATCAATGGCAACTATCTTCGAATCCTCAACGACTATGCGAGTGTTATGAACGACGTGACCTTTGCCGTCGAGAACAGTGCTGGCAGCGATGACTATGCGTTTGTTTTGAGCAATGGCAAATGGAGCGTTGACGAAGAGGATGAGAATGAACAAAGCAAGGATGGATACACGCATCGGTTGTTGGGCCTCTCTCTGTGTCTCTGGCTTCTCTGTGCCTCTATGTTGAACCCGGGCGTCTCAGATCCTGACACTAGTTTTAACACAGCGACACAGGGAACGCGGAGACACAGAGAAGTAGAATTAGCCAACACGCTCATAGCAAACGAACACACACCCATTTTCGAAGGTCCGGGTCTTTGTGCGTTTCAATGGAACCTTCTCTTTGATACCTTCAAACATCGTCCGTCCTTTCCCAATGATGATCGGGTGAGTCACGATGTGATATTCATCGATCAAACCTTCCTGAGTGAACTGCGAAACAATGGTCCCACTTCCCATAATCACCATGTCGGCGTCGCCGGGCGAGCTTTTCAACTTTTGCATCTCTTCAGTGATGTTCCCGTTGATCAGCCTCGTGTTATTCCAGGTCGCCTCTTTCATCGTTCTCGAAAAAACGATCTTAGGTAGATTGTTCATCCCAGCCGCCACTTCGGGGAACATTTCGGCCGCTTGTTTTGTTGGCCAGAAGCCGGCCATCAGTTCATAAGTCACTCGACCGAATACAAGCACGCCGCCGCCGCCGGCATTGCTAGCGGTGAATTCATTCCATTCCGGGTCACTCTTGTGAGCCCAACTCATGTCGCCATTTGAATCTGTAAAGTAACCATCCAAACTGATGTTATTGAAGACGATTAGTTTCGGCATTTGACTGCTCCTTTTGGAAATTGTTGACCCTAACAATTACTAGTCGTCCGCGAAACGTCGAAATCGACATCAAACTCTTACGTTCACCTGGAACAAGTCAACAAAGGGCCAGAGCTAGAACCTCGTCAGTGAAAGAGTGATTTGTCGGATTAGGAGAAAGAGAAATGGCGGAGGGGACAGGACTCGAACCTGCATAACCTTTCGGTCGGCGGTTTTCAAGACCGCTGCACTACCATTATGCGACCCCTCCGCATCGTGGCGTCGAAGAATATAGCGCAAGCGAATGGCTCAACCAAATGCGGTTTCACGGGTACCACTCAATGAAAATTCCCAGTAGGGGGAAATTTTCAGGTAGGGAAGGGGACCCTGTCCCCGCTCGGGGGAAATCACTTTGCATTGAATCTAAAAAGAAAAAGCTCGGGGCACAGGGTCCCCTTCCTTACCTGAAAATATTTTCCACGAGCTCAGCTGATTGATGTCGATACAACCAAGTTCATTCCCTCACTTAGTTGCGATCCTTTTTGGAAAAAGGCACGATCTCACCGAAGTCAAAGTACAAAGATCAAAGCACAAAGACCGGCTCTGCCTATGCTCGTTACCATCGGCCAAATCAACACCATCAACGGCGACTGGGAAGCCAATACTGCCAGTATCATCCGCGCCATCGAACAAGGGAAAAAGGACCATTCAGATCTAGTGGTTCTTCCCGAAACCAGCGTTCAGGGATATACGTCACTTGACTGGTTTCTCGATCGAGATGTAGAGCGCTGCGCACTCCAACCACTCGAAAAGATCATCGCCGCCACTGAAGGAATTACAGCCATCGTTGGGACCGTACGGCCGACCGGGTTAACAACTGGCAGACGTCTGTACAATTCCGCTGCCGTTATTCGTAACCGTGAACTTGTCGGCTTTGCGGATAAGACGCTGTTGCCCGAATACGACGTCTTTGACGACCCGCGCTACTTCCAGCCATCGCAAGAGCGTCATCTATTCAGACTTGGGAATCAAAAACTCGGCGTGGCTGTTTGTGAAGATTTCTGGAACGACAAAACATTCTGGCGTGAACGTCTATACGCAAACGATCCTGCGGATGAATTGATCGAGATGGGATCCGAGGTGCTGGTCTCAATCAATGCCTCGCCGTTCAATAAAGGGAAAATGCTACAGCGTTGTGCGATGGTTTCGCATCGCGCCAAGTCGGCGAAGGTGCCGATCGTATTTGTAAATCTCGTTGGCGGTAACGATGGAATTATCTTCGATGGCGCCAGCATTGTTGCTAATGCTAATGGCGAAATTATTTTGCAAGCCCCTCCGTTTGAAGAGTTCATTGCAACTGTAGATCTAAGTAGCGGCATCGCCGACAAGCGTTGTCTTCCAGGTGACGACATTGAGACGATCCATAGCGCGCTCGTGCTGGGTATTCGCGACTATGCGCGCAAGAATCGATTTACAACTGCGGTCCTGGGTCTTTCCGGCGGTATCGACTCGGCAGTTGTAGCTGCACTGGCTTGTGAAGCATTGGGCCAGGACAACGTTCTCAGTGTGATGATGCCTTCTCCTTACTCGTCTCGCTCGAGCATCGATGACTCCGTTGACCTTGCTCGACGTCTCGGCATGCGCGTGATTGAACATCCAATTTCAAACGCATACGAGACATTGCTTACCGAGTTGAAGCTGGAGGCTCCCGCTGTGGGAAGAAGTTCGCTGGCGGCAGAGAACCTGCAATCGCGTTTGCGCGGAAACATTTTGATGACCATCTCAAATTCCGAAGGTCGTCTGTTGCTTTCGACGGGAAACAAATCAGAACTAGCACTCGGATACTGCACCCTCTACGGCGACACGAATGGCGGGTTGGCTGTAATCGGCGATGTACTTAAAACAGAGGTCTATGCACTGGCCCGGCACATCAACCGCAACGAGGAGTTGATTCCGCAGTCGATTATCGACAAGCGACCGTCAGCCGAACTTGCGCCCGGCCAGTTTGACGATCAGTCGCTGCCGCCCTACGACCAACTCGATAGGATCCTCCGTCTCTATTTTGAACAAAGAGCCACGACACAGCAGATTGTCGAAACCGGATTCGACAAAGCTTTCGTCTACGACATACTCAATCGTGTCGAATCACCGGCTAATGAATTCAAACGAAGGCAGTTACCACCCACATTGATCATTTCAAGGAATGCGATTGGCGTGGGCCGACGGCGTCCGGTCACACATCACTACAGACGCGAACAGTTGAACTGTTAGTTCGGTTACTACTTTTCCGAGCCGCCCCTAACCCCAAGCTAAAGAGGATTGTATCAAAACTCGGATTACCCTCAGTTTCATGTTCGTGTTAGTTCGTGTGATTTCGTGGATCGCCTTTTACGCTCAGATAAACGCTATCCACGAAATCACACGAACTAAACACCAACGAGTCATAAGGCAAATTAGAATTTTTGACACAGTCTCTAAAGCTTGGTGAGAATGAGAGGTTGAGTTTTGCAAGAAGCTCTTAAGCTTACCTCGGACTCGGCTTGGACAAGCCCATGAACCACCGGTCGTGAGTCAATCTCTAACCCTACAAATCGTACTGTCCCTTGTAGCAATTCTTATCGCGTCTTCCGCGACATTTTCGCAGCAGACCTCGTCTGCATCTTCACCAGAGGACGTTGCATTTCATGCAGTCAGCTCAGCACGCAACCCGGCGGCGCGGCTCGCCGCAGCTGAAGACTTCTTTGCCAACTTTCCGAAGAGTTCGAGACTACCTGAGATCGCAAGGTTAGTATCTGAGCAGTTGCCGCTTCTTCGTAACACACAAGTCGCCATAGCACTCGTCGATCGTGCCCGCGCAATTTTCACTAGGCCAGAAGAATTGGAATTTCTGCAACCGGTCGCGCTCGAAATCTATGCCGATGGCAATCGCACTGACGAAGCATTTGCGCTTGCCGCAGATTTCCTCTCACGTAAGCCGGATGAGTTGTGGGCCCTCGTTAAGATGACTTATTTGGGCGCGCGTGAAGCAAAAGAAAGACGGCTCAAGTACGCTGATACATCTCTCGTCTATGGACTAAAAGCCATCGACATGATCGAGAAAGATCAAAGACAACCTGGAATGAAGGACCCGACTTGGGTTGACTTAAAATCAAAGTTGCCTGGACTTCACATCCAAATCGGACTCATCAAGTTGGCCCAGGGCTTGACGGCCGAAGCCAAAACACAAATCACGATGGGAATTCAGTTGCAGCCCAACGATCCTGTCGGTCTTGCGTTGCTGGGCAGAGTTCTAAACAGCGAATACGAAAAGCAGACGATCGATTACCAGAAGATGGAGGAAGGCAGCGCGAAGCAAAATGAAAAGCGAAGACTGGACAATCTGTTGGACGAGATTATCGATGCTTACGCTCGAGTTGTAGCGCTCGCAACGGGAAAGGAACAACATCAGACACTGTTGCAGCAAGTCGTACCCGACCTGATGAGCTATTACAAATATCGGAACAATGGATCTGTCACCGGTCTGCAAAAGTTGATCGATAAATACAAACAGAGTCAGTACCACTCGCGGTAATGACTGTGTTAGAACTCCGACTTGAAGAAGATAAACCACCAAGACACAAAAGCACCAAAACCCGAATTGGAGAACTACTTCAACAATCCAAGTTTGTGACTTCGTGTCTTGGTGACTTGGTGGTTAATTTTTTTTAGTCCCAACTTTTGACACAGCCTCGGTAGCGTGTGGGTCAAGTCGCATAACTCGCGTAGACTGTTTTCACCTTCTCTAAAAATTCCCGACGGTCCACGATGAAGTACACCTTGAGTTGTCCGGAGCCCGCGACCTCGTCCAACAATTTCTCCAGGATCTCAAACTGATCCGTTCCAGTAATTCCATGTGCGTTCAGGTAACCACCTCGACGTAGACGATGAATGAGTTCCATGAGTGTTAATCGACCTTCCAGTGTTCGGCCACCATGTTCGTGAGATCGACTTAACAGGTACTGCACCAGCAGCGCTTCGTTATATAAAGGCGGCGACAAGAAAAGCCTTGAACCATCGCGGTCCCAACCCTCAACCAATCGCGCGGAGGGACGGACGGTGCGAACATTCTCGAAGACCTCAGTCCAATTTGTCTTCGGTTCCCGTCTCTCCAGAAACGCCTTCGTGGCATCGCGTAACCAACTATCTTCAGTCAAATCGAGATGGATGCGCAGCGTATCTAACCAATCGAAGAATGTTCCGCGCCGGTCGGACTTCATTTCGAGAACAGCGAATTGGTCGGCCTTCTTTGCGAGTGTCTTTACCAGGGCGCGGCGCGCAGCGTCGGAAGTCTTTCCACCTTCAATTGACTGGGTGTCAAATCGAGCATGCCAGCGTCTTGCCGAGTTGCAGTAAGGACAGCGTGGATGCTTCTCGTCGCTATCAAAGAAAGGACGAACGGCCAGGCGAGACGTTAGTTCTTTGACTGTCGGTGAGTAGCGTTTGATTTCGGAGTAGGCGAATCTTGGAGCAAGTCCAAACTGTTTAGTGAAGATATCGAAAATACAGGCGAGGCAAACTAGAGTTGTGTACTCGGTTACAGTTCCGGGTGGGAATGCACTGAAATCAAGTTCACGCTTGGATGTCATACGACACACTTACCAACGCCGGCCGGAGATCATGATCAGTATGTCCTACAGCCAGATCCAACTCCGCTTCGACATCTCCGACTGCCGTGCCTAACTTCTTGAAATCAAATAATTCGTGATCGAGTAAATGGGAAGGAACAACGTTTCCCATGGCAGTCAGGATTGAAGACCTTATGTGCGGTATCTCTCGCTCGAGTTCTGTGATGAGCCGATTGATCCGGGCGCGTTTAAGGTTTGACTGCGACCCGCAAAGGTCACAGGGAATGATTGGAAACTCCCTGGACGCAGCATACTCAGCGACGTCACGTTCCCAACAGTAGGCAAGTGGACGAATGACCGTGTTCCGACCGTCAGTCGAACGCAGTTTTGGCGGCATAGTCTTCATTGAGCCGACGTAGAAAACATTTAGCAGCAGGGTGGTGATGATATCGTCAGCATGATGGCCAAGGGCGATTTTGTTACACCCCTCTTCAACCGCGATGTTGTAAAGAATTCCCCGACGGAGTCGCGAACATACCGAGCAGAAGGTTTTACCTTCGGGAACCAGACGCTTGACGATGGAGTATGTGTCGCGCTCCACGATCCGGAAAGGAACACCGCGTTCACTAAGATAAGTGGGGAGCACTTCGGCAGGAAAATCAGGCTGTTTCTGGTCCAGGTTAACGGCCAGTAGATCAAACTGAACTGGGGCCCGATGTTGGACATCAAGAAGCAAATCCAACAACGTATAACTATCCTTGCCGCCTGAAAGACAAACCATTATGCGGTCGCCATTTTCAATCATCCCAAAGTCGGCGATTGCTTCACCCATTCTCCGTAGCAGCCTGATCTTGGTCTTATCTTCAGTGTCCATTTATAGTCTCCGTCCCTGAGCATGCCACGACGAATCGACGTTTTCAATTATGGTCAGGCCAAAGTAGCAGTGCTTCGCCCCAATCTCGACCGTGTGTAGTGTGCCCGGCAACGCAGGCGTTTCTGAAACTCGATGAGCGCCCCGATTCCTAATTTTTGGGCGGGGCAGTGCCAGGCCAGCCCTGTAAAACAAAAATTGTGGATTACAATTTGGTTACAACGCTAGACACTGATGTGATAGTTTGTCTATGATGATATTCCGCTCACGCGGTTGATCATTCGCACTAGCCGC
>DATEXA010000329.1:0-14858 GCA_035257465.1 Pyrinomonadaceae bacterium
CTGCCAATATCAACTAGTCGCCCGAGCGGTGGCGGTATTGGTGCAACGTCCTGCCCGCGCACAGCAGTGAACGACAAGAGACAAAACAAAGCGAGGAGCCAACACACGTGGGCGATACCAGATTTATGCATGATCTCTGTCTTGGGAAGAACGTCTGAGTTGACGCGACGGCGCGAATTCAAAGCACCGCCGCTGCATCATTCTAGTTGAGAAACACGCTCCCGCCGCTCGCGTCCAACTCATCCTTAGGCGCCGACATTGGATGTGCTTCTGCCAATCATCACTCCGGTGATTGCACGCTCTTCCAGGAGATGGTGACACTCTTTAGCGGCTCCAGCGCCTCAACGCGGAACAGCGTGTATAGATCTGTTCCCGTGTCTTTGGTATGAACGACGTACATGTGGCCGACTATTGCATTGACGTCCGGATCTCTCGTTGGCACTGGGTAGGCCTGAAGTACAGGGACTTGAAATGCATCGCCCCAATTCAACGCGCCTAGGTCCTTGATGCGGCTGCGGTCGTCCGTCACCATTGTTACTTCGAAGGTATCAAGGCTTGGGCTATTGCCGAACAGAATGTCCCAATCATTTCTTGTGAGGGGCAGTGCACCTACACCGTTCATGCCGAACTCAAAACTGAACGCCGCATCCACATAATTGTCCTGACCATTCGTTATCCTACGAGCCGGCAGAGTTACCCACCGGGGATCACTCTGGACCTCGACATTGAAGAGCACCTCGTTGCTGGTCTGCCCATGCAGATTTATGCTTATCAACACATCGCCCGCCTGCACCAATTCATCGGGCAATCTAACGTTAATCTGCGTAAGCCAGTTCTGGTTGGGAACCTTTCCGACGAACTCGACCTTTAAGCTGTAACTTCTGGACCGCGAATCCCTGGCTGTGGCGGTTATTGCCGAAGCGTTCTCTCCCGAGCTCAGATCCACGTTGATGCCAAAGAGTGCGACCCGGGTTCGTGGGTCTCGGCCCTGTTGGAAGTTATTAAGGGCCACGACCGGAAGAGGGTCGCGGACGCGTGTCACAGAATCCAGGGCGATGGCTCTAGCCGAGTTTTCCTCTGTGAGCAGCGTCGGCGCGGGGGCTTGAGCTTGGGCCAGAACGCACTCAATAGCAGTGAGTACAAAAATAATGTGGAGAGATGAACTAAGAAATGTACTGATCGTTCTCATCTCGTCTTACAACGTGTGGGTTCATGTTGGACCAACTAACTCTGAAGAGTAGTTCGTCTCAACGATGTAGCAATCTACCCAGCCTGAGATTGACCACGATTAAAGTCGGGAAAGCCATTTCTCATACCGCTCCCTGGTTTTGGTCAGCCAGGTCCGATAGAGATCTGCATTTAGGGATTGTGCTCCCTCGTTCTGTAACGTGTGAATTTCTTTGAGCAGGGTGCTCTTGATCGTTGTTGCACTGACCTCCATCGTTTCCTTGATTTCTCTTCTAGTATCGCTTGCCTGCGGAAACTCCGAAGTAAGAGTTTTGACTATTTGAGGATCGGCATCACTTCCGACTGACGATACCTGAGATTCAAGGTTCTTAAGGGCTTCTATCAGGTCGGCATTGGAAGAATTCAAAGCGCTTTCTAACAATGGAATTAATCTGGGTAACACCATCTTTTCGCCCGCCTGATAGCCCCTCACCGCGACGGCCGTCTCTGGATCACCCTCATATGTGCCATCATCGAACACGGCGCCCTTGATTAGTATCTGCTGATCAGTTGGCGAAGTCGGTACGTATCCGCCAGGTGTTTCCTGCGCTCGGTTTGGCGCCGCGACGGTGAGCCAATATTCCTTGCCCGCTGGAATGAGTGGTTGTCCGTCGATGCCGCGCGGCTTGGAAGTTATTTGAACTCTTCCACCAGCCACGACATCCACTCCAAGTCCGACGATATTCTTGTTCGATTGACTGCGTAAGATGATCCTGTAAGACGGAAGTGTCGTTTCTTTCGCCATCGAGTTAATAACCACAACGGATTCGACGCCTTTTAAAATCACAGGCGGCACTGGCGGTATGTTGGGATTAACCCGGACCAGTTTGATTTGAAAAGGCTCAATTCCGAATTGCTTTAAATCGTCGATGCTGATCTTCTCGGTTTCGCGAATCAGGTAAGTGCCAACTCGCTGCTCGTTCTCCAAAGCCTTGCTGCCCGACAGTGTTGACACGATCACGCGTACTGCATCTCCTTCGACGCGAGAAATAACGCGCACCGCTTCTATTGGCTCAGCCCCAGCGGGCGGCTGCCACGACGCTATGCGACCAAACAAACCGAACCATGCTCCACTCGGTTTAGAATCGGGGCCCGGCACAGTTTCATAGGCAGGTTTTCGCCCCTGATAATAAGTGACCTCCAACGCTAGCCTTGTCGGAGCCGGAACGACCTGCTGGGCGAACACGTTCGCTACGGGAACTGTCAGGCCAATCGTAAAAAGAATGAACAAACTGAACCATCGGATTACGTGCATATAGTCTCCTTAGGTCGAAAGCATAAACCCGAGAGTTAACAAAGATCTGTCGTGACTGAACTGAAAGCCAGATCAAGGTCCATAGACGACAACACGACGCTCGTCTGACACAGCGCCATTATGGTTTAGCATTAATATTCCCGGCAAACAGCGTTGCGCCGAACCCTGCGCTTGAGCGACTCGCCCACGCAACTTAGAAAGAAGCCCGCTCATGGCGAATTCGCTCCAACCGCTTGTTATGTCGCGCGGTGAAAGCAGACTTGCCCGGCTATTTGGGGTCCAGCGATTCGTTGAGTAATTTCGTCGTGCGCTCCGTAACACTTGGTGAATGAATCATCTGCGCTGTGTCCATTCGCCGCGCTCGAAAAACTGAATCAGGCACGGTCTGGGATGATGGCAATGCGGTGCTGAGAGTGGCTGCGCCTAATTGGTTAGCAACGTCGCGCAGCGAATGCTCTTGCTTCTTCTTTCTCTGCGTATCCTCCTGAAAGAACATTGCATAAACTATTCGCATTAGACCGCAGATTAAGATTACGAGAGGGAAGAGATTGCTCTTAAAGCCCGAAAACGAGAGGCGAGTCCGCTACACGCGGCTTGCACTCAAAAAGGCGTGCTCACTTGAGAATCTTGAAGTCCTTCAACGCTCGGCTTGATAGTTCCTGCATCACTTTCTCGTTTGCAGCTGCATCTCCAATTGCGTCTTCAACATAAAGCAGAATGAACTCACTACGTTTGGTTTCATCTATCAAACGAACAAACCGCTGAAATACGATTGCTTCTCCGAGGCGGAAACCCTTGCGCTCCAGAAACGAAGCAGCGCGAGCGACATCGGATTGAGAATCTTGCTTAACAACGGCTGGCACATTCGTCACGACTTCAGCATTCACAATGTAAGTTTGCCCGCCAAGGTTAATGGTCTTAGTAACGGTGTAGTTGTATGCGCCCTTGATATTCGGTAGATAGCTTTCAAACTGCACCATGTACATGCGCTTCAAATGCTGCTGCTTGTCGGCATCGACGAAGAATTGCTGTTCGACCTGTGCTCTGTCATAAAGAATGAATTGCTGCGAGCCAATGTACTTGAAAGCTTTACCAAACCTGATGCGAATAGAGGGTTGAGAATCCGATGTCAAAGTTTGACCTTTGACACGCCGCGTTTGAGGTTCAACTTGAGACTGAGTGTGTGCAATGCTAGATAGCATTAAGCTGCCAACGATCAGAGCATTTCCAAAAAAGGTTTTTCCTAACATGGAGTTTTTCTTCGCTGACGTAAGCCACAGAACGCTGATGCGCTTAGCGGCTCGCCCACGCAACTCACCAAAGGGGCTCGCTCATGGTGAGTCCGCTCCAAGCGCTTCATTGAAGCCCAGCCCCAACGACAACCGATCAAGAGACTGATGGCAGATAATTGCCAAATAACTCTTAATTCCTTTCTAAACTTTTCATCGCCTCTTATCAAGCTGGTCTACCGAGTTGCGCATCACTAATTGCAGCTTGCCTTCACTGGAAGCGAGCGCGAGTTTCTCAGCTTGTTCCGGAGTTACCTGGAGTGTTACTGCCTTGATGGATGCGACCTCGCGAGAAGCTTTTGGCCTGTCGATATTCTGTCCGCTCGCGCGCACCTTGATGTTCTGTAAGACGATCTTGGAGATCACCTCTTCCTGACCGGAGCCCTTTTGCGGAGTAATTACAACGACGATGTCCACTAAGGCTCCCGGCATGATGAAGCCTGAGACGCCGACAACGTCATCAACTTTCACGGTCATGGCCCGGTAGCCCTCGGGGATTACTGATGAAAGACCACCTGCTGCGCCAACGGGTGCCAGACGACCCTCAGTTATTGGTTCCCTGGGGGAGATGCTCATCGACGCCACGCGGCCAATGAGTTTGTCGTCCACTATAGTGAACGCACCCTTAGGCGTGACGTTTGCCGGAAACTGAGCAATGCTGAGTTGCTCTGGAATGATGCGGGAGCCGACTGGAATCTCGACCTTGGCGACGACTACATCGTTTAGAAGGCCTTCGCCGCTATCTATCTTCGGGCCCAATGGATTGTAGTGCCCGATGAGCATAACTGCGAGGAACAAGGCAGAACACCTGATGATTGCCATAGTTTGACTAACTTTCTGCATTCTTCTCTTGGTGTCGCTGGTTATCTTCGAGCAGAAGCGCGCACTCAACCGATTCCTGAAGGGTAGCCGCAGAACGCTGATGCGCTTGAGCGGCTCGCCCACGCAACTACAAATAAAGGCTACTCACCGGCGAGTCCGCTCCAAGCGCGTGTTATATGGCGTAATTAGAGCGCCTTGCTTGTTTTCCACAACGGACCCATTTTCCATTGTGATGCCAACTTTCTCAACAACATCGGTGACGCTCATTTTCCGCTTCGCCAACATGAACGTCGATGTTAATGATGATTGGCATGATGGTCACGTTTATACTGTTAAATCGTTACCGGATTTTATATCCACGGCATTTTGCAAAATCCGTTCGAACATCGCTGCTGCAGTGGCAATCACGACCGAGCCGAAGGTGATGAGGATACCCATAAAAACGCCCCCTGCACGATCATCACTATGGCCCAACATAATGAAAATTTCTCCTACCGCAACAAAACCAATGATGGATATCGCACAATATTTTATAGTCCGCAGAGCTTTTACGGCCGCTTGCGAGAATACCTTATTTTGTCCGGCATATCCCAACACCTTGAATGCTTGATAGAGCGCGACGAAAAACGGGATGGACGCTATATACGCATAAGCAAGAAATGGATCTTTGAAGTAAATCTCAAAGAGCGTGGCATGTGCATTCCGGCCTTCGATGTGAGGCTCCCAAAGCATAAGGGCAAGAACGCCGATGCCGATGAGCACGATGACTACTTGAAGAAATATCGAGCTTCTTTTCATAGGCGGTCCTTAAATTCCTCTACCTTTCACTTAGCCATATAACGTTGCGCTTCAGCGGCTCGGCCACACGACTACAGATAAAGGCCGCTCACCGGCGAGTCCGCTCCAAGGGCTTATAGGTCTCGGTGATGATTTCAACGTGAATGCCGCGGTTGCTTTTCTTGGATTAGTTGTCGCGAAGCATCATTGACCGCCTTCGCATCAGGAAAAGCTGCAGCCACATCCGGATCAAGCAACACCAGATTTGTTCCTTCCCGATATCGCTCTGCATACTTGCCCCGCATGCCCCTTATTTGAGAGAAGTCATATTCCGGCAACAAATCATCATCTTCGTCTGTTTCAATCTTCTTCATAAGCTTTTCTTTCTCCGGCCGTCGCTTCGCGCGCACTGATTATTCTAACTTCTTCTCCATCGTCAGTATGCGCCACCACCAGCATTTTACCTTTCTCTGACATTCCCATAATGCTGAATCTTAGTTCGGTGACCGAATGAGTTTGGTCGGAATATGTATTCGAAAGCGGATCCCCGAAGACGCTTGCAGCCTCCTCAAACGAGACACCATGCTTGGCGAAATTTGTTGGGGCCTTATCTTGATCCCGAACAAATTTCATGTGAGGAATAATAGCTGTCCTTCGTCTTCGATGACCAATTACACGGGAGGCCCAACGCCTGCGCTTCAGTGGCTCGCCCACGCAACTAACGATAAAGGCCACTCACCGGCGAGTCCGCTCCAAGGGCTTATAAGTTGTTCGGCGGCGCATCGATAGAACGCGGCTCTAACTCAACAAATAGACGACCTGTGTCTCAAGCTTGGCTTCGTCATCGGTCCAATCGCCATAGATTTCCCACGAGCACGCGGCGAATCCGCGGCCGGTTGCCGCGCGCCACGAGTGGATCGCCTGATGTGCGGCTGCGAGTTTGTCATAGCTACCGATGTGCGTGGTCATCGCGACCTCACCTGCAGGCGTCTCTTTGAAGACTACTTCACCTTCGTCTCGAAAGGACCGAATGACCTGAACGCCGAAGTCAACCACCATTGCTGATTCGGCAGGCGCAAGGTGATGGTAAAGGAAACAATTATGACCGTCGGTGCGGAGGCCTTCATGGCGGCCGAGAAACTCCCAGACAAGGTCAAGCGCCGGTTTCCATGCTCTGCCAACCTCCCCAATACGCACGCTGCGTCGCACTGCGGCGAGCGGCTGCGCGCTGACGGTCTTAGTGACAACCTGATAGTTCATCGAAAGTTTCGCTTTGAGTTCAATTTGGACAACTGAGCCACCGAACGTTGATGCGCTTGAACGGCTCGCTCACGCAACTACGAATAAAGGACACTCACCGGCGAGTCCGCTCCAAGCGCTTATAGGTTGCGCCCTTTGACGAAGCGCACATCGATTCGTCATAGACGACCAAGTTGTGACTTGGCGATCGACTGTATTTGGCCAGTGTGCATCGAGAAGTGCTCCACAACGTGGTAGATCGCCTTCATCACCGTTGTGTCGGAGCCCTGGATTCGCCGCGCCTCCTTGAGCTCCCCCTCCTGCAGGTTGGCTAGAACCGCGTCGGCCTCGGCGAGCACGGTCGCAAGGCGGGCAAGGAGTTCGTGCTTCGGGATTTTCCTGCGCTCGTCGAATTCTTGTTGGCGGTTGCGCTCGTTTGGCTGTCGTCCCACCCCAGCAACAATCCATTGCCGCACGTTCCCGGCAAGATGAAGAATCAAGTTGCCGATGCTGTTGGAGCCCTCGTTCGGCCGCCACCAAATCTGCTCGTCGGTGAGTGCAAAGACGGCTCGATCGATGCTTGCCGGGTACTCGTCACGAAGGTAGCGCCGCGATTCATTCAGGAAGGTCTGTGAAGCGTCTGTCATTTCCTTCACCTTGTTCAAGCTCGGGAGTAGTCCGACATCGGTAGCGACCGAACGCCGCCCATCACGCGCGTGCGTCTTCGCACGTCGCGTGCATGGGCTCGTTAGACGTTCCAACATTCAAAACATACTTTGCCAAATCGCTAATTCGCAGCAAGGTTTCCGGTTGCGTACGTTGGGATGGATCGTCGGGTGATGCTTGAGCTTCTCGAGGAACAAAATGAGCCGCTATCGAACGCCGAGGTGTGCTTGACTTGTTTGCACCATAGCCATGCCACACCGATGCGTTGAATATAACGATTGATCCTACTGGGCCACAGGCTAGCACTTGTTCGGGGTAATCATCCTTCGGGTTATTCATAACCTCACCAGGCTCCCGTGTCTGCAAATGAGTTCCCGGGATAAAACGCGTGGCGCCATTCTCAGCCGTAAAAGCATCAACCATCAAAATGCAGCCAACCAATGGCCATCCATTCGCCTGATGTTTGACGTCCACATGAATCCCTTCGGCGCGTGCGCCGGCATGGAGAGTCCGTGCACGCATACCGCTCAGCTTGAACGGTCCGCCGATGATTTGGCAGCATGCCGACAACAACGGCGGATAAATATAGATGGTGTCGAATTCCGGACCTCGATCGACGAAGTTGTTAATACGTGTCGAAGCCCCTGTCCTACTGGTGTGCAAATCAGAAGGACTAGACATCGCGACCGCTCGATCATAGGCATCGGATAGCTGATCGTAACCGCCCGGAATGACGGGGCCGGGCATGACGACGAAGCCACTGTCGCGCAGCTCTCGGGCTGCGTCCGGCGGCAGATGCGTCTTCGATGCAATGATGCTGTGCCAGTCGTTCGTCGTAATCATGATGTCTTCGTCTAACGCTGATGTGCTTGAGCGGCTCGCCCACGCAACTACAAATAAAGCTACTCACCGGCGAGTCCGCTCAAAAGCGCGTGTTAGCTGGCGGCCGGAACAAAGACGTACCGGCAGCCAAGGCTTGCACTAAATCTTCTCATTCTGGCTTCAGCGACTTCGCTCCCAAAATAAACTGGATCTAAAGGAACATCATGCCAAGAGAGAATAAGCGTATTTCCCTCATAAACACGCAAATGATCACAAACCTCCGTTTCGCATGATTCTCCGACAATCTTGCGAGACCTTGCGCACTCTCACCCGTAATTGGCATGAAGAACACCTTCGATCTCATCTTAAGAAAACCCTGGTCGGTTCTATTCTCGAATGTACTAGGTCTGGCTGTCAGATATGTTTCCACATCTGCGGCGATTACTCCATCCAGACACAAGACGTATCCTGAATGCCCAAAATCACCTAACTCCGCGATGAAGTGGGTCAAGTCCGGAGCAGACATCTCCCAGCAAGGCGGTTCAACTATTAATTGAAGTGCAGAGGTACCATTCCCAACGTTGCGAATTAATAGACCGAAGACCAAAAGCCCATGAGCAACAAACACTATTTCGCCGCGGCGCGTTGCTTCTCCAACTCATTTCGAAATGCCCGTTCCTTTTGGGTCACAAGACTTTTGTACCCATCCGGATCGACAAACGCAGTGGCCAGGCCTCCCTTGAAGCGCTCATACTTTGTTTCCATATCGAAGTAACTTCCATGGGCTCCAAGAAACAAGTCACACGACAATGACTTCAATACGCGGAAACCCTTTTCATAATCTTCCGCAATCTGCGGATAGAGCTTATTGTCGACAAGTTTGTAGCCAGGGTTGATATTTGGGCTTCCTACTATCACCGCGTTGTAAGTCTTCGTTCCTTCCTTAACTTTCATCGTCCAGGTGGTGCAGCCTTTGGTATGGCCCGCTGTTAGATGTGCGATAAGAACCGAATCCCCCAGTTTCACCTCATCACCATCCCGAAGTACACGATCCACCTTTGCCGGCTTGTACAACGTCTCCGGATCATTGCCATACTGAAAATCGCTTTTACCTCCAGACTCTACTACCGCAACGTCACCATCCATCACCATGTACTTCGCACCAGTCAGTTCCTTTATAAGAGCGCTGCCGGCATCGTGGTCCCAATGCGCGTGACTGATTAAAAGGATCTTGATGTCGTTGAACTTGAATCCAAGTGATTCCACGCTGGCGCGAAGGAGCGGAACATTGGCTTCAAGATCGCTATTGATAAGGATGTGACCCTGGGGAGTAGTGACCAGATAACTTGCGAGCCCTTTGCTTCCTACATAGTAGAGATTGCCTGCGATGCGAAATGCAGGGAAGGGCTCGGTCCAGTCATTCTGCGCGGTCTCGTTGTTGGTGAAGAGAGAACAAGTGAACAAAACGACGAGAAACGTACTTAACACACCACGCACGATTGCGATCATTTTGAAGGCCTCCGAGTATTTGAAGAGATTCCGAGATTGTTCCGAAATTTGCAGCACTGCCTTGCCCCAGAGGGGCAACATGTTTATAGCCCGAGCCCTTTTCCCACCTCCGGCTTCGTTCGGAGGAGCGGACACGCCGTCGTATAGATGCAGAGTCTATCCGCTCCTCCGAACGAAGCCGGGGACGGTGGAGTTGTGATGCTATAAACATGTCACTCCTCTGGAGTGATGACCGACTCTCTTATGACCGGATTAAAAAGTCTACCTGGTTCTTGATCTCAAAGGGCCCGCGTCGCGAGCTTAGTCTTATGCCAATCCGTACACTGCTCGAACGTGTGAGCGAAGGCCAATACTCTTCCCTCACCAAAGCGTGGCCCAGCGATTTGCAAGCCGATCGGAAGTCCTGCCTTCGTGAACCCGCACGGAATCGAGATAGTCGGCAATCCATAAGCATTAAATGGTCGAGTGTTTCTTAGCCAAAGTTCGCCCGGCAGTGGAGGGGTTGTCATATTCAATGCTTCTTCAATTGTAATCGGTGGCACCGGCGTCGTCGGTGTTACTAACAAATCCACTGTCGAAAAGACGGCGTTGATTGCGCGTCTGACCAGGTCGAGTTCTCGCCGGCCAATAACATAAGAGAGGGGGTCTACTGCAGCAGCTTGTGCTAGTCGATCGCGCATCCACGGTCGATACAACTCAGCTGTACTGGCGAAGTACCTGGCATGCACGGCATAAACTTCGGGAGCTTGTACAGCCGTTGGTGTTGTCGGCAGCTTCACTTCCAGCACTTCCATAGACATGTCACCGATCAGTTTCAATGCTCTATTCGTCGCGTCTTCAATCTCCGGATCCAACGCGTCAAAGAAAAGGTCACGCACGACACCGATTCGTAGTTTTTCATTTGCGTCCAATGCGGCCGTGTAGTTGTCAGTCGGAGAATCAACGCTCGTTGCGTCAAACTCGTCGTAACCGGCAATTGCCTCAAGCAGGATCGCCGTGTCCATCACGTTGCGACAAAGTGGTCCGACGTGATCAAGCGACCAGGAAAGTGGAAAGACACCGCGTGTGCTGACACGTCCGTACGTAGGCTTGAGACCAACGATCCCACAAAATGCAGCCGGCTCGCGAATCGAACCTCCCGTGTCAGAGCCGATTGCAGCAAAGCACATACCCGCAGCCACTGCCGCCGCCGAACCTCCGGAGGATCCACCTGGAATTCGTTTCGTGTCCCATGGATTACAAACTGGACCATAATGACTTGATGCGGAAGTGCCTCCGTAAGCGAACTCCTGCATGTTCTGCTTGCCAATGAGAACAGCGCCGGCCCGCTTTAGTCGTTGAACAACGCCAGCATCCTCAGTTGGGATGCGGTCGGCAAACAGAGCACTGCCGCAAGTTGTTTTGATTCCGGCCGTGTCGATCAGATCCTTCAGACCAATGGGAATGCCGTGTAGTGGACCGCGCCAGTTGCCTCTGTGAATCTCGGCCTCTGCGGCGCGCGCCTCAGCTATTGCCGATTCGTGGGTGACGGTGATGAAAGCATTGAGTGTTGGATTAAGTTGATCGATGCGAGCGAGACATGCTGAAGTCAGCTCGACCGGCGAGATCTTTTTCTGACGCAGCAAGTCAGATGCTTCACTGATAGTGAGTTCGGTCATTGACTCGCCTCGCCCTCGCCTTCGCTCCGAAGGAGCGACATGTTTATAGCTCACGATGAGTTTTGTTGCTCTGCGCCTCCGGCGCGGGAGAGATTCCGGATCATTGGGCTATAAACATCTCGCTCCGCTGGAGCGATGAGCCTCCCCCTGGAATGTTCATAGCATTCGTGTTTAATCACCTAGCTTGATCTGTGGCGAAATGCCTTTCAGTTTGCGGTTGAAAAAATCAATGACGAGAATCATGAACTCAGTCTTGAACTCTCCATGCTTGTGATTGGCAAGTATCCTGATCTCGAAATCCTTTTTGAGTTCAGTCAAACGATCACGCAGTTGGAGCGACTGGTTGGTAGGAGCGTTGACATCGTTCTCGCCGTGAAGGATCAGAATGGGAGACTTCAGCTTTTGCATTTGCAAAATGGACGAGCGTTCTCTGATCGCTTTTTCGGTCATACCGGACTCGTTTTGCATGTTTTGACGAATGTCGTCGAAGCCTGTTTCTTCGTACGCTCGTTTGAAGTCATAAATACCGGCGCCAAAAACTGCCGCCTTAACGTCGCTGCCAAGTTTAAGAGTCAGGAGCGATGCCGCCATTCCTCCACGAGAGTAGCCAAAAATCCCCATCTTAGTCTCATCAATAAACGCCTCCCGCTTGAATTCTTGAAGCCTGCAGCGAATGCGTTGATAGAATTAGGACCCATAAAGTCTGGCTTTCCCTCTGACTTTCCAAATCCCGGTTCGGCTACCGAAAGACATGCGAAACCTTGTCCGGCGAAGATCATTCCGAGCGTGATGAAACTTGTAGCCGCCACTCTACCCGGAAGTAGCAACAGTCCAGGATACCTTGCTTCAGCAAGCGGTCGAATGATAACTCCCTCGACCTTCTTACCCTGCCAGACGTAATCGTACTTACAGATCTTAATTTTCTTTTGGTCTAGCGTTACGCAGCCGTCGCGTTCCAATGCTTCGATTATTTGATCGCGGCTGAGCTGTTGCGCAGATACTGTCAGAGACAAGAGGATCGCGATACTCAGATGGATTAGAGTCTTTCGCAATTGCACACCTCCCTGGATTGCGGCTGCTTGACGCCGATCTGATACGGAAGTCCAAATCCCGCACACGGCAGTGTGCGGATTGTTAAGATCCGTTCTACAACGAATGGCTACTCAACCTCCACTCGAATCCCACCAACGGTAGTTGGCGGATCGTTCAAGTCTTTTCTACAACCATCAATTTAAAAAAAATTGCGACGCGCTCCGCGCGTAAAAGCAAAACGGGCAAATTTCGGATAGAAAGGATCTGAAACATCCGCACACTTCCGTGAGCGGATTCTTTTTGTGCAAGCCTGATTCAGTAAGTTCCATGGCGAGTTCATGTCCAACGCTCATCTTTCCGACAGCTGGTGGCCCAAATATGACGACAAAGCTCATTACTTACGGAGACCCGGGGACTGCTGTTGCGCCTGGTGCCATTTACACAGCACCGCTTGTTCTCTTTCAGCATCAATCCCGGCCTTCAGTTGATCACTGAGACGATGTGACTGGTACCAATCAAACGTGTCCCCAATCGTGTTGTTAAGAGATCGATAGTTGAGGCCTTCACTCACAGCCTTGTCGGAATTGATAAACATGAACCCACGCAGATGCGGGGTTGCCTCTTCCGGCAACCAAAGTGGCATTTCGCTCCAAGCTGCGACATTCTCCTTCAACAGAAACTCTTCGCTCGCCCACGTAAACGATGCATTACTCTTGCTAACAGTCTGACAGGTGTCGAGAAGTCCTTGCATCGTGACACTGTCAGGCTTGCCACTGGTATTGTAAATGCCGGTTGCTTTGCGTTCGACCATTTTCAAGATCCAATCGGAGAGGTCGCGCACATCAATAAACTGCACAAACTTTTGCGGAGACCCTGGAGCTAATACTTCTCCCCCGCGCGCTACCCGCACAATCCAGTACGTGAATCGATCAGTGTAATCATTGGGCCCAACAATCAGACCGGGTCGAATGATTAGTGTGCGATTTGGCAAGACATCTTCTGCCGCGCGTTCACACATTGCTTTTAACCCACCATACATTTTTCCGTAATTCGGCGAAGTTTGGCCCGACGCATCAATCTTGTTCGCTTCTTCCAACTGCTCGCAGGTTAGAGTTGCGAGTGGAGCAGTCTCGTCCACGCCCGGCTCGCTAACATCCGCGTACGCTGACTGGCTGGAGATAAAAACGTAACGATCAACTGAGTCAGCCAGCTCTTCTGCAGCGCTTCGTACCGAACGCGGCAACATCCCACAGGTGTCAATCACTACATCCCACTTGCGTCCTCGAAGTTTCGCGAGGTCGAGGTTTCGATCACCAGAGATGTATTCAACATTTGCTTGTTTAGGATGATTCCCGCGATTGAAAAGAGTGACTTGATGCTGGGCGCTAACGGCTGCGGCAACAAGATGACGACCCACGAATCGTGTGCCGCCGATGATTAGTAACTTCATAACGTTTGAGCATTAAGAACGATATATCCGCAGCTTACGCAAAATTACCCGATGGAGTATCGCCGCAACCAAAGTAACGACCGTAGCACTGCCACTAAAAAGAGTCTCCGTAATCTGCAGATGGCTATTCTTGGCTTCGCGACCGCTCACTCACTTTTTACCGCAATCCCATACACCACGTTTGCTTCAACCGAACGCACGCCCGACTTTCGTATGTAATTGAAGTTGACGTTCCGAACATATTCGACCGCAGCCGCGTCCAGTTGATCGATGGTTCCACGATACCCTGAACCGAGTATGGCCGCCCACCACGCTTCAGGCGACGCTAGCTCGTGCGTGCCATTCTGGGCATGAACATCCACCGACTCTGCTCCTGCCTGATGAAAGAGATCACGAAGTGATGACGGGTCGCAGATTCGATCCCACGGATTGAAGCCTTTGTATAGATCTGGTCTAACTTCTCTGATCGAATTCCAGAAGACTGTGCTGGCGGGTTCGAAGAAGTTTGGTCCCCAGGTAGTTAGCGCGAGCTTGCCGCCAGGACGAACAAGCCGCCAGAGTTCGCGAACCGCAGCCTGCATATCAGGAACGAAGAAAATGCCGAAGACACAAACCACAGCATCGAATTGTGAATCCTCGAAACGAAGATCGAGCATGTCGGCTTGCTGAAATTCGATGTTGTGAAGTCCCAGGTTACGCGCTTTCTGTCGAGCTAATTTGAGGAGGTCCTCCGCGAGGTCAATTCCGAGCACAGAACCCTCCGGTCCAACAATTCGTGCCGAAGGAATTGCCGAAGCACCACTGCCACAACACACATCAAGAACCCGTTCGCCGTGCTTGAGGTTCAGTTGTTCAATTGTTCGTTGTCCAAACCGAGCCCAAAAGGAATTCGCCGGATCATCGAAACGATCGGATGCGGCGTTGTAAGTGATCGCTGCCTTTGCTTTGGCGTCCTGTGGTGTGGGCATAACCTGTTCCTGACCAGCTTACGCAACTTATCACTAACGCGGGACGCGGAGAAGAGACGGGTGACGCGGAGAAAGGGAGACGCGGTGACGCGGAGAAAGGGAGACGCGGTGACGCGGAGAAAGGGAGACGCGGTGACGCGGAGA
>DATEXA010000330.1:0-8534 GCA_035257465.1 Pyrinomonadaceae bacterium
TTCAGTGGGTAATCGTTTGCCCGCCCACTTAGCAAACGCGGAAGCCTCAAAGAAACTGACGTGACAAACTGGTTCGACTTTGCGCTCAGAAACTGGACGAAGCCCATCAAAGTCGCGGATGAACCATTCACCGTCGTGAACTTCCCAGTAGAGCGGCGCGTGCCAGTGTTCACGGTTCACTGTTTCCCATCCTTCAGAAAACCACCAGCGAAAGTTCTTGTATCCACCGTCTCGAATGAAACCCAGGAATTCCCCGTTACTCACCGGCGCTTTGTCGATCGCAAAATCTTTTATGAAGACTTGATGCTCAGGTTTCTCATTATCAAACCCGAACCCCCTGGAGTGCGGTGCCCCCGCACCGCTTTGGTACAACACGCCGTTAGAGCCATATCCCAGCAATATCAACCCACCCGCAACCTCGGCCATTCCGTCAACGCGGGTAACTACTTGCGGCTTAGAAACGAGCGACACCTCAAACTGGTCACACAGTAAGTGTTTGATGTCATAAACAAGCAACTCCTGATGTTGCATCTCGTGCTCCAGTCCAAGTCGAACGAGCGAAGCAATCGTGGGATCGTCAGCCGAATCCAGAAACTCCAAAATCTGTTCGTCGATGCGTTGACGATAAGCGATTGTGGCTTTGACGGTCGGACGTGACTTGGTGCCACGCTTCGGCCGCTCAATGCGAACGCCAAAACCTTCGTAGTAAGAATTGAAGTAGAACAGAAAGTCTTCAGAGTAGACTTGGTAACCCGGTTTGTGTGCCTGAAGAACAGTTTCGAAGAACCAGGAGGTGTGGCCGATGTGCCAACGTGGCGGACTCATGAACTCCGCGGTTTGGATCACGTAGTCTTCAATTTCAAGTGGTGCGACGATCTCCATCGTCCGAGCGCGGACAGCTTGGTAGAGATCAATCAGTGTCTTTTTGTCAGTCGATTCCCTGATTGCTGAAACCATGATTTGCTCCGAATGATGGGGCTTTCATGATACTCGGAGTCGCGAAACTCAACCAGCACAGCGGTGTCCGATATGCTTCAGCTTGTCGGGAGGTTCCTCAGAAAACATTAATCTCAATTCCGCGCGACAAGCTAAAGAGCTACTCAAAAGTCACATCTCTGAGTTCAGCGCCAACGGCGCGAAATATGATAGCCAGGCGCAAGCGACGAAGGAGCGCCGCCCCTGGGTGGAGATAACAAACATTTAGAAGCCCTGAAAGGGCGAAATAAGGCTGGTTCTGAATTCGAAAGACCGAAGATTGTATTTTTGATTTCTACTGAAATGTATTTCGCCCTTTCAGGGCTTCGAGGTGATTCGGCTTTGTCCAAGGGGCGGCGCTCCTTCGTCGCTTGCCCCTGGCTATCATATTTCGCGCCGTTGGCGCTGAGATCCCTGTAACGAGGCTCTAAAGCATATCGGACAATGGCTACACAACCTCAATCGATCGCTCTCCCTGTGGTTGAACTCGCCCGATAACTCCAGCTCGAGGGTAATTCCGTCTAAGTTCTAAGAGCAGCTCGCCACTACGGTCTTTCCCAACCGCTATCAACATCCCTCCAGCAGTTTGCGGATCAAACAGCAGCTTCACGAGGTTTTCATCGACGGAATCAACAATCCGCACATCCTCTCCCACATATTGGCGATTTGTTTTGTCTGCGCCGGTCAACATTCCTTCACTCACCAACTCCAGCGCACCTTCAAGCAGCGGCACCGCAGCGGAATCAATTTCAATCGTCACCTTGCTCGCGCACGCCATTTCCCATGTGTGACCAATTAGAGAAAAGCCGGTCACATCGGTCGCACCCTGTACGCCAAAGTCCCTCATCGCTTCAGCAGCAAACTTGCCGGCAGTAAGCATTGTTTCGACCGAGGCCTGAACAACTGATTCCTTTGCTTTTCCCTTTTTGATACCTGTTGAAATCACACCTGTGCCGATTGGCTTTGTCAGAATGATTACATCCCCAACTCGTGCGCCCGAGTTTCTTGCTACTTTGTTTGGATCGATCACGCCGGTGACTGAATAACCAAACATAATCTGCTCGTTGTCGACACTGTGCCCACCAATCAATGTGACGCCGTACTGATTTAGTGTCTCAAGCCCACCACGCATGATCTCAGCGAGAATCGCAGGATCCACACCCTTCTTTGGAAAACAAGTGATGGCCATGGCGGTGATAGGAGTTCCGGCCATTGCCCAAACATCGTTGATTGAGTTCAAAGCGGCGATGCGACCGTAATCGAACGGGTCATCAACGATAGGAGTAAAGAAATCGAGCGTCTGCACCAACGCAAGGTCATCCCGCAGGCGGTATACACCCGCGTCGTCGGCCGTATCAAAACCGACAATCAGATTTGGGTCGTGTGGTTGTTTAGGAAGCCCGCTCAACACTTGAGCGAGTAAGCTCGGGCTAAGTTTCGCCGCTCAACCGGAGCATGAAACCATCTCAGTCAGACGCATCGATAGCTACCTCCTTTCCTAAATTGAGCGAACGGCGACAAGCGTCGCATCGGTTAATGTCGGTGTCAAATCACGCAATAGTTAGAGTGCTTCTTCGGAGCGAGGACAACTTGGAATCGGTTGAGTGTTGCGCTTTTAGAGGCGGGATCGAAATGTCCGATAAGCTTTAGCTTGTCGGCTCATGAGAACTCTCTAGGAGTGAGATTCGGACTGACGATACCGACAAGCTAAAGCTTATCGGACAAGAAGCTACTGTCCATCACCAATCATCTGCGCAAACGAAATGGGCAAGCCATCCGGATCCAGCCCTACAGCCAGTCGGATCCCCTCGCCCTCGCGTTGCGTCGGTGGCATTACAAACAGAACTCCCTTTGCTTTCAATTCTTCATACGTCTTGTCGACATCATCGACATTGAATCCAATTGAGCATGCGCCTGCGGTCTTTGATTGATCCCCAGTGTCCTGATATTGGCGCTGAACACCTCCACCGTGTAGTGCGAACGTCGTTGTGCCCGTTTGAAACTCCGTCCAGTCGGGAGACTCAAACTTTAGCGGGATACCAAGTGTATCTCGATAAAACTGTACCGACCGCTTCATGTCAGACACGATAACCATTGTGTAATCGATTTGTTTGAACATTTCGTTCTCCCTTACTTTCGTCGCGTCTTGCTATTTCCCATCGCCACGATTACGTCGAATTCGTCCTTAGTCAATGGCATCACAGAAAGTTGAGACTGCCTGATCAATGGAAGTTGACTAAGTCGTTTGTCGTAACGAATCGCGGCTAGCTGGACCGGACTCGCAAATTGTTTGACAGGTTTGAGATCAACTGCCACCCACTGCTCATCATTCGCGGTTGGATCAGGGTATGCACTCCTCGTAACTTCGGCAAGACCAACTACCTCTTTACCTTTTCCGGAGTGATAGAAAAGCACGCGATCTCCGACCTTCATTCCGCGCAAATTGTTTCGCGCCTGATAGTTTCGCACTCCAGACCAATCAGTACCGCCGTCTTTCACCAGGTCATCCCACGAGTAAGTCTCGGGTTCCTGTTTGACCATCCAATAGCCGTTCTTTGTTGCCTTTTTCATTTTTCTCGTCTCGATCACCTGTTGTGAATGATAGTTGGTGCGGCTTAGAATGCGCTCTCGATTCTGCAATCAAACTACTGGAGAAAATAAATGGTTAAAGAAGGAGCCACTGCGCCTGCTTTCAAAACGACTAATACAAATGGCGAAAGCGTAAGCTTGAAGGATTTCCGTGGTCAAAAGGTTGTGCTCTATTTCTATCCGAAGGATGATACGCCGGGATGTACCAAAGAAGCCTGTTCGTTTCGCGATGGGTTCTCGAAATTCAAGAAACGCGGCATCACCATTTTGGGTGTTTCTCCTGATAGCGAAAAATCTCATCAAAAGTTCACCGCAAAGTACAAGCTCCCCTTCACGCTACTGGCCGATACCGATCACTCGATAGCGGATGCATATGGCGTTTACGGTGAGAAGAAATTTATGGGCCGAACGTACATGGGTATTCATCGAACGACTTTTCTGATCGACGAGAAGGGCAAGATCAGGAAAGTTTTCGAAAAGGTAAAGCCCGACGATCACGCTGATGAGGTACTTGGGGCCTTCTCGGAGTAACTACAAGAAAACCAGCGGCTAGGCTGCCACCCAGCCGCCAATCTTTTCGGGTTCACCTTCGGGGTTCTTTCCTGGCATTAAACCGAGCAAACAACTGAACGAGCTGGGAACGTCACGCTTGCGCCGTGGGAGTTGTGGACTATCTTCGGCGTTCGCGAGATCTGCGTCGTTCAGGAAATAGAGTCGGGTGTTGTCCTGGACTTGAGTCCGAATCTCACGGGTCCATAACAAAAGATTTGCCAGCGCGTCGCCGATTTCATCCTTGCCGAGCTTGGTCTCCTGAGCGATCTCCTTTTGAGTTTTCGCTCCCCGACGGATAGCGTCGCGCACACGCTCAACAGGAGACAACTTGCTAAGTGATTTCGGCGTGTAATTAGTCGTCGGTACGTGTTCGTCGTTGATTAGATCGCTCATTTCAACTTGTTGAGCGATGTATTTCTTGCGGGCCGACTTATATTCCTTCAAAGCGCGGCGACTCTGGGTAACCTTGTTACGGATACAACTCTTGCAGTAAAGATTCCGACCATCTTTTCTAGCGCGACAAATACCAAATTCCGATATTGGGAGTTCATTCGCACATATCGGGCAAAGCTTGATGCCGGGGGGCAACGCTATCTCTTCTTTCATCTCGCACTCCACTAACCGTCAGACATGACTGTGATCAGTCTTAAAAAAACACTTCACCCTCGGTCCGGTTCCAGAACTTCCGGCCTGGAGACTTGTTTTGAGAGTTATTTTTTGGCGAAGGGGCCCAAATCGGGGGCGATCGCCTGGATTGCCTTGCGCGACTAAATGCAGTCGCGCCCCACTAATAAACTGAGCTTGATTTACGTCGGAGGCTTCCGGGCAATTGCGAGAAATTATGAGAGCGAGTAAACCATCCAACGAAATCAAAAATCAGGGTTCGCTGATCAAAACCTAATCTGGCAATCAACTGCTTCAGCGAGGGAATCGCATTATAGTGATCGGCGATTTTTTTGCAACCCCTTTTTCGAAACCTTTTGCATTCAAAATCAATGCAGAAATTTTCTGAATTGATCTCACATCAACAACGCACTTTTTGTGATCGCAAACGACTACTGCGGGTGAGGATAGATGATCGCATCACACACTTCTTGATGTTTAGATCTCGATCGACACTAACGAAATCGCGGACCAGAACAATTCGATTTCTCTTGGAAAAACTCGATGCTCAGAATGAAATAAAAATTGTTCGCCGTATGTTGGCAACTAACCTTCGCACTAATTTGTTTTCGAGACATAACTACATAGAGCTTTCGTTTTGTAATCTTTATCGCGAATAAACCGTACACAATCAAACGGCAATGGTCCAGGCGTGCACTTCTACTGTCTCGAATACTCAATTGTCTTGCCGTCAAAGGATTTTGTGCGCCGCTGATGTGTGCAAAGTGTTCTAAGTCTGCCATTGCAACAGCTTTGTAAAATGCCGCGCCGTTATTTCCACAAAGATTTCCTCAGAGCCTGTGGAAATTCTTTGGTTGACAGTTCTTAGTTCGAACGCCGAGGTCCTTTCACTTCTTTCTATCTTTTAACCTGATCACAAACTTCAATCCGGACCACACTTCGTCGACTGCACAAATCTTCACATCTACCAACCCGCAGTCCAACCCAATTCGTTGCACTCGTTCAAAACTCAGATCCGTTGCCACGCCTGAACTCTTCTTTGGCCATGCGACCCAAATCATTCCGTTCGTTGAGATCTTTTTCGCGATGCTGGGGAATTGCCTGGCCAAAGCTCGCTCACTCTCGACAAACAACACAACGAGATCAAGTGGTGCTGTCAATTTGCTCACTACATGAGTGTTCTTTGGCAAAGCGCCCAACTGTTTCTGCAAAGACCCGGGCTCGTTAACCAGCGCGATCCGCTGATTCTCCTTGATACCGAGTTTCCTGGGTAAGGGAGTGCCTGAATAACCAACCATGATTACGTTGTGCCTGTCTTCGGATTCTTGAGCCCTGTTTTCAACTTGTTTGCAACTTCTCTTAGCACACGTGGCGCCAGTCGCGTCTGATTTTCAGAAACGAAAGCCGCAACCGCCCCGGGATCTCGTTTCGATAGCTCACGCAACGCCCATGAGAGAGCTTTCACAACCAAGTCGTCGCGATCATCAATCGCTAGCTGGCAAATTCGAATTGTTCGCCTGACGTCACCAGAACCACCACGTGCACTATTGTTCAGAGGAACTGTACTTACGACAGCGGCCCGTCGCCACCAGCGATCTTTGGAACGAGCCCACTTTGTAATTAACGACTCGGGTACCAGATGTTCTCGCCACGCGGGTCCTGAAAGATAGCAAGCAAAAGTATCTACCGCCCCCCAACTGTCAATCCCCCTTCCCAAAGACTCCAGACGTTTCGCATTGAGACTGGCAGCGGTCGGCCGGTGATGCTGAACCAGTTCATAGGCAACGAATCGGGGAAAGATTCCCGGTCGCTGCAGCATTCGGCATGCAAGTTTCATGACCGCGGCTGGAGGCAAAGTCGCTATTCTTTTTGAATACTCACGACGCAGGCCTCTTGCGCTTGGAACAGTAAGCGGATGGAGCGATCTCAGACGCTCATTGATCTCCCGTTCTAGTTTTTCCGTGTTCACCGATGTCATTACCAGAGACGCAATATTTTCCACCAGGTAAAACCGACCACAGTCCAGATAGTGATTGTCAGCACCGAGACAGCGAGCCCCACCAACCACCAGGTTTTTTGCGAAACATACCCGGCGCCGAAATAGATCGGCGAAGCGGTTGTTCCATAGTGGGTTACAGCAGCGCCCAGGTTTGAGAAGTAGGCCAAACTCAAGATTGCTAACCAGGGCGGCGTTCCCGCAGCAAGGATAACTAGTAAGAACGGTGTGTACATCGCAGTCGCGTGAGCGGTAATGCTTGCGAAAGAATAATGTGCGTAAAAGTAGATTAGAAGTAATACACCGAGAGCTACCCACCAGCTCCATCCCAGAGTTAATGCCGCGGCAGACTCGGCAAACCTTTTCGTGATCCCAGTCTGGCCGAGAGCTTCTGCCATTCGAAGCAAACCTCCGTACCAAATGAAAACGCTCCACGCTTCGCGCTCAGTAATCAGATCCTCCCAACTTAGTATGCCGCTCAGGAGCAACACGCAGATTCCGATCAGGGCAACAGTTGCATAGTGCAAACCCGTCAGCTTCGGAGTCATCCAGAGTATCGCAATGAGAGCGAACACCAGCAGCATTACCCACTCTGACCACTTCATTTTCCCAAGCTTCCGAAGTTGGTCCGACGCAAACTCTGATGCCGCAGGCGTATGCTTTATCTCCGGAGGGTAAAGTTTGTAAATCAGCAGCGGCACTAACACCAAACTGACAATGGCGGGTAAAAGTGCAGCAGTTATCCAACGTGAATAAGTGATCTCAAGACCCGTTGCCTCCTTCGCAAGCTTTGCGATGATCGGATTTGAGGCCTGCCCGGTTAGCCACATTGCACAGACAACTATGTTTCCCTGTGCAACCGTCGTCATTAAGTACGCGCCAAGCCGGCGAGCACTTGCTCCAGGTCGGGATTCGTATGCTTCAGCCAAACTCTTCGTGATTGGGAAGATTATCCCGCCCGAGCGAGCCCCGGTAGATGGAATCGCGGCTCCAAGTATCGCTTCGGTCGAGATTAATGCGTATGCAAGCCCGAGAGAGTAGTGACCAATCGCCTTAATGAACAGAAATGCGATTCGCCGGCCCAAACCCGTTTTGATCATGCCCCGCGAGATGAAAAAGGCCGCGAGAACCAGCCAAACCACTGGATCGGCGTAACCAATCAGTGATTCTTCGATCGACATCACTCGAAAAACCGATAGCGCTGTCACCCCGAGCAAAACCATCGCGCCACCTGGTACAGGTCTGACGATTGATCCTGTGATGGTTGCAGCAAAGATCGCGAGCAGCCGCCATGATTGCGGAGTAATTCCAGTGGGTGGCGGAACAACGAGAATGCCAACCGCAACAGCCAACACGATTCCCCAACGAATTAGGCAACTTCGAGAAGATATCTTGTCGGTTGGTTCTTGATCTTGCGTCAGCGGGAGCGCCGGTGATGGTTGTTCCACACAATCGTCCTTTGAACTGGGCGACAGAAAGTCCGCGGGATACTATTCTTTTGATACAGGTTACTCAAGGGATGTCCGATATGCTTTTTTAGCTTGTCGGACGGCTGTCTTTGCGCTACAGCCAAACAGGTCGCCGACAAGCTGAAGCATATCGGACAAAAGCCATCCAAAGGCGAGTTAGAGCCGTAAGTATTCAAGCGAACCGAACGACTAATAGTTTGACTCTAATTGTCGAGATGTCAGAAAAGATTAAATCGAGCGAGATCACTGATAAACAAACCTACCTGAATCGACGGCTGTTTATGAGAGCCGCGGTGCTGGCTGGCACTGCGACAGCCAGCACCCTCCTG
>DATEXA010000331.1:0-4453 GCA_035257465.1 Pyrinomonadaceae bacterium
CTCTGCGCCTCTGCGGTTATATGTCGCCCGGAACACCATAACCGCCAAGACGCAGAGAACGCAGAGATTGCGCAGAGAAGATCAAGAGATTTATGCTGCCATGTACGGGGGTTCCGTGATTTGGTCAGAAAAAAGTTTTGAGCAAAGGAATTTTGGAGTTTTATAGCCGGCATTCTAAAACTACTTCACATGAAGGACCTTCAAGAACTACTTGCCAATAACAAAGCGTGGGCCGCAGGAATCAAGGCCAAGGACCCCGAGTTCTTCAACACTCTCGCAAAACACCAAACACCACGTTACTTGTGGATCGGTTGTTCCGACAGTCGTGTACCCTCAACGCAACTCGTTGGTCTCCATCCCGGTGACATGTTTGTACATCGCAATGTTGCGAATGTTGTTGTTCATACAGACTTCAATTGCCTGTCGGTTATGCAATATGCGGTCGACGTATTAAAAGTGAGTCATGTGATCGTGGTTGGGCATTACGGCTGTGGCGGTGTGAAAGCGGCGATGGATAACCTGCAGTTCGGCCTGATTGATAACTGGCTGCGGCACGTTCAAGACGTGATGCACACTCATGAAGAACTCCTTGCTGCGATCAGCGACGATACATTACGACTCGATAAGCTTTGCGAGCTTAATGTGATCGAGCAGGTACTGAGTGCCGGCAGAACGACAATTGTGCAGAACGCATGGAATCGAGGACAGGAGCTGGCGGTGCACGGATGGATCTACGGACTTGATGACGGCTTGATACGCGATTTGAATATTTCCATCACCAGTCAGAGCGACCTTTCAGCAAGCGCAAGTAAGTAGGCGGCAAGCACAAACTTGATATTAGGAGGTTGAACTCTAAATCTCCTGAGCATGCCCAGATATCCTTATGAACGAATCACCCAACAACCTTCGCACGACAATCACTGCAACGCTCTCCGTAAGAAACTGGGACCGCGCTATCGATTTCTACAAGGCAGCATTCAATGCGATCGAGTTATTCCGAGTTGATGGCGGCGGAGTTGGACAGCTCTCAGTGTCTGGTGCGGAGTTTTGGGTTGCGGAAGAGTCACCGGAAAACCTGAACTTTAGTCCCGAATCACTTGGCGGTTGTTCGGTAAGAATGTTGTTACAGGTCGAAGATCCTGACAAAGTTTGCGCGCAGGCCGTAGCGGCAGGCGCGACGCAAGTTGTCCCGGTCAGTGAGGCGTACGGTTGGCGTCTGGGTCGCATCCTTGATCCGTTTGGACATCACTGGGAGATTGGTAAACAACTCCAGTGAGTGCGCGCATGACAAAGATCAGGAATGTTCTGTTCGACCTTGATGGCACACTTACTGATCCAGCTGAGGGAATCGTTCGTTGCATTCAGCATTCCCTCACGACTCTAAACATCTCCTCCCCGCCCGCCGAAGAACTAACGCGTTACATTGGGCCGCCGCTCAGAGAGGTGTTTGGATCTATATGCAATTCGAGCGATGAGGTTTTGATTGAGCACGCAGTCGGCGTGTTTCGTGAGCGGTTCTCGACGATAGGTCTGTTTGAGAACAGTCCTTATAACCAGGTGCCACAAATGCTGAACGCGCTTGAGGGCCGCTACAAGCTCTTTGTTGCGACTTCAAAACCTCAGGTATACGCGGAAAGAATACTGGCCCACTTTTCACTTGCGGATCATTTCGTCGAGATTCATGGTAACGATCTTGACGGCCGACTCGACGATAAAGCAGACCTGGTTAAGGAACTTATCGATCGTAGAGAGTTGGTGCCCGAAGAAACAATTATGGTTGGAGATCGCAAACATGACGTGATCGCGGCCCGGAAGAATCGCGTGACCTCGCTCGGTGTGACTTACGGGTATGGATCAAGGGACGAGCTGATTCAGGCCGGAGTCGAATACATCTGCGGCGCGCCGTTGGGAGTGGTGAAAGTGATTGATGGGCTGGAGTAGACGCGGGGAGGGGGAGACACGGAGACGGGGAGACGGGGGGAAGAGCGATACTTGGTAACCTAAGACCAAAGTCCCCAGACCAAAGTCCCGAAGCTCGAAACCTGAAACTCGAACCGCTACCTAGTGAGTCCTGAAACTCGAAGCCCGAAACTCGAAACCATCACCTAATGAGGAGATTCTGATCATGAGCGCCACCCACACCAAAGCTGAAGAAAAACGACAACTTTTGCGTCACTCAGTAGCGACTATCGCGTACAGAGGTGGCAAGGCTGTTGCTTCCGTGCCGGATGGATTCAACTCTTTCCGCGTTAATGACACGACGAGAACACCAGAACAAATTCTGGCGCACATCGGTGATCTCTTCGACTGGGCGTTGTCTCTCGCTCGTGGCAAGCAAGCCTGGCACAACTCTGCTCCGAAAGCCTGGGATGATGAAGTTGCCAGATTTTTCGGCGCGCTTAAGGCGTTTGATGACCACCTGGCTTCAGACGACGAGCTTGGGTGCTCGGCTGAAAAGTTATTTCAGGGTCCAATTGCTGACGCTCTAACTCACGTCGGGCAAATCTCAATGCTTCGTCGAATGGCCGGTGGTCCCGTAAAAGCTGAAAACTACTTTGTTGCTGAGATAGAAGCAGGAAGAGTTGGACCGGAACAGTCGAGCAAGCGATTTGAGTTTGAGTGAAGAGGAATTTCGGATGTCGGATTTCGGAATTCGGATTGCTGGGAGCGCAGTCGTCCCCGCCTGCATTGTTTAAAGACCAAAAGTCAAAGACCATTGCAAGGAGAACCACATGACCAATCACGCAAAGGGCACCTTCGACGTAAAACTAACTCCAGAAGAAGACAAGACAGGAGAAGCGGTTGTTGGGCGCATGTCCATCGACAAACAGTTCCATGGAGATATCGTGGGGACAAGTAAAGGTTTGATGGTTATGGCAGGCACCGCCGTACAAGGTTCAGCTGGTTACGTCGCGTTAGAAAAGGTGACCGCAGTAGTGAACGGGCGTCGCGGCAGTTTTTATCTTCAACATAATGGCATCATGAATCGTGGCGAAGGTACGTTGACAGTTGTGGTCATACCTGATTCCGGCACTGATGAATTAACCGGTCTCACCGGGTCTCTCAAAATCACTATCGAGGATGGAAAACATTTCTACGATTTTGAGTACGACGCGTAGCCTTGGAAGTGATCTAATTTGTAGGGGCGTCCCTCCGTGGGCGCCCTCGCAAGTTTTCCAGATCATTCGCTAAGAGATCAGCATCAATCACGCGGGGCGCCCATGGAGGGACGCCCCTACGAATGAGGCCTCATTGCTTCGCTTCGCTGGAAAGGCTTGATCGGGTTAAGCTCTCAGCCGAACCCCTTTCCATCTGAACGTTCACTCAAGAGTTCATATGATTCGAATCCTGTTGCAAACCACGATTCCAACCGCTGAAGATGATTGGCACGTTGGCAGGTTCTCTCTACTACACAAACAACTCGCATCCGTGAAAGACGCGAGCGGTAACCCGCTGTTTGAAGTCACCGCACGCGACCGTCAGAAGAGTCCCGCCGGTGATGATCCGGTTCTCAGTCAACTCGACGCGTCCCAGTTTGATCAGCTGTGGCTTTTTGCAGTGGACCTTGGCGATGGGCTCAGCGTCGCAGACTGCGAGGGAATCACTCGTTTCCGTCAAAGAGGCGGGGGCATCATGGCCACTCGCGATCATCAGGATCTGGGTATCTCTCTTTGTACGCTTGGCGGTGTTGGCAAAGCACACTTCTTCCACACCAAACATCCTGAGCCGGACAAATCGCGACAGGCGCGCGACGATCAAGGCAACCAGGACATCTCGTGGCCCAACTACCATTCGGGCTCCAATGGTGATTATCAACCTCTGGCCATTGTCGTCCCGGTCCACGAGATCATGCGCAATCCAAAAAACAAGTCTGGCGTGATCGAATATTTTCCGGCCCATCCACACGAAGGCGCTGTAGGAGTGCCTGAAGATGAATCCTCGGCACGCGTGGTGGCAACAGGTATGAGTCAAACGACAAACCGCCCTTTTAATTTGATCGTGGCTTTCGAGGCGTCGACAGACATTCATGGAAACACGTTAGGACGTGCGGTGGCTCAATCGAGTTTTCATCACTTCGTTGACTATAACTGGGATACGTCGATGGGCTGTCCAAGTTTTCTTACAGAACCTCCGGGCCAACAAATCAAACATGAGCCTGAGAGACTCGATGATGTGAAGACTTACGTGAGTAACCTGGCGCGATGGCTCGCGGGCTGACTGCGCTCTCGTTTCCCTTGACTCCTTGGAGTGCGGTGCCCCCGCACCGCTTTGGTTTTGAATTGTATTAAAGCTTAACGCCTTATTGCCGAAGCTATACCAAAGCGGTGCCGGGGCACGGCACTCCAGGGAAAGCGAGATGGATATTCGCGACCTTTTCTTCGGTGATCTTACCGCTGACCGCTGGCCAGAGGAGTCGTCGACCGAAGAAGTGTCCGGTGAGCCCTGGGCGTTG
>DATEXA010000332.1:0-43726 GCA_035257465.1 Pyrinomonadaceae bacterium
ACGTTGTGAGGCATCGCTGGTTGGACATCCAAACGCGTTTGAGTTCGCGCTGAAGCGACTAACTGAATTTGCTGATGCGGGCGCCGATTGTCTCTACGCGCCAGGAATCACCGAGGCGGAACAAATCTCAGCTATTGTAAAAGCAGTAGCACCGAAGCCCGTAAATGTCATCGTTTCGCGACCTGCTCCAGATCTGACATTGTCGCGGCTGACCGACCTTGGTGTGCGACGGATTTCCGTTGGCTCAGCACTTTCGCGTGTGGCCTGGGGAGCATTCATACAGGCAGCACGTAGCATTGCAAACACAGGTCAATTCGAATCACTCAGTGACGGAGCTTCTTTCGCTGAGCTGAACGAGGTGTTTGGTCGGAAGCAGAGTTAGGGGTCTTTGGTCTTTGGTTTCAGGGCTTGGGTTTGATGATCGGGATGAGAACAACCGAAGACCCAAAAGCAAAGGCCCAAGACCACAAACTCAAACTCGTTAGACTCAACTGACTAGACTGGTCAGAGCTGTTGCAATCTTGAGCCACAACTCCGTACCGGAGAAAATGAGTCGCAACGGCTGAGACGCGATGATGAGTAATGTTCCCCAAAGGAAAACGGGATGAAGCCGGCGATGTTTGATGGTGTCGAACGTAACGCAGCCTAACAAGCACAAATCAGTAAGGCCAAAAAATGCCAACGGCCCACCAGTCTCAATAAACTTAAGCGGGATGCGTGCGATTGCCGGCGTCAAAAAATTTATTGCCGCCAAAAGCATCAGGCGCTTATGAATATCCAGCTTGCGTCTAAAGTAGAGAGCTGTTCCTATCAGAATCGCGAAGACAAACATGTCCACCAGCGGGACGATCAGGAACTGAAGCGCAGGTTGGCCAGGGGACGATCCCCGTGCGGCTGCAGACACTGCTGTGAGTATGCCAACGACAAAAACCAGAACCGCGAGGAT
Source organism: Pyrinomonadaceae bacterium (assembly GCA_035257465.1). Classification (GTDB taxonomy): domain Bacteria; phylum Acidobacteriota; class Blastocatellia; order Pyrinomonadales; family Pyrinomonadaceae; genus PSRF01. Next base: position 947 of record DATEXA010000332.1, read on the forward strand.
GGAGCCAAGGATTCCGAGACGCATGTGCACCATGGTGCGCTTCCTGGCAACCAACGCTACCTGGGTAACGAACAACAATACCCAGGACGTCATAATCAGTCCGTGCAGATGAACAAGCCTGCTTGGTATTGGTGGTGTGGTGAAGAAACCCTTTAGATAATAAGTGCGAGCGAACCCTATCACGACGATAATAGGAATAAGAATAGCGGCTAAAAGGTAGAGCTTACGGTCATTGATTCTTCGATTAACAGTTTGAGTTGCTGCCATGGGGGTCTCCGTTTGTGAGCGCGCATTATACACAGGTGCCTGCGATAGCCTAATTTGAGTTGTCTGCCTTGGATGGCGCTCAACAACTGACGTAGACTCTGCATATGTCATCAACACTGCTGCAACGCGATTTGTACCGTATGCTTGATGAAGCGGGCGATCGAGGTGAGCGCGTGGTTATGGCAACCGTTGCGCACACTCGTGGCTCAACGCCACAGCGTCGTGGCGCAAAAATGTTGTTCTTCAGGAGTGGCGAGGTTGCGGGAACAGTTGGCGGCGGTTGTATCGAGGCTGAGGTTTGGGCGGCCGCGCGTGAGGCAATTCGCACAGGCAAGTCTGAGTTGCATCACTACTCGCTAACCGCAGACGAAGCCAGCGAAGAAGGCATGGTTTGTGGCGGAACCATGGATATTTTTCTTGAAGTGATAGGTTAGGGGAATTGCGGATTTCGGATTGTGGATTGGCGATTGCCGAACCAGAATCTGCAGTCGAAACAATAGAAATCAGCAATCAGCAATCAACAATCGGCAATCAACCGCTGTGTCAAACGACATCTTTTCAAACTATAAAGCCAAGCATCAGCATCCGCTGAACAGGCTGACACATAGCTTCGGTATACCGATGATCGTTATTTCGTTACCGATCTTCTTTCTTAACTGGCGTTGGGCGCTGACTCTTTTCACAGCAGGTTGGATTCTTCAGTTCGTCGGACACGCGGTCGAAGGTAACCAGCCCGCGTTTTTTAGAAACCCGGTTTACCTTCTCGTTGGTCCGATTTGGTTACTCAGTCGTGCTGCGTCCGCACTGAGGCTCGTTAAGCCGCACGTCTCGAAATAAATCTCACCCATAAACGAATGGATAACGAACGAGGTCAATCGCCTTCTCAACCTATGACGAAGGTGATTAGTCAGCTGCTCGATCGCGGATCGATAGGTGTCGTAATCACTGTCATGACTGGCCTGGAAACTATTGGCGCCAAGTTGGTGGTCGACGAGGCTGGTCAAACGTGGGGGAGTTTAGGAAACGATGAGTTGGATTTGCTCGTTTCACCTCACGCGCGCGAATTCCTCAATTCCAAGAGGGATACGCGAACGATTGCAGTGAAAGAGTTCGCTCCCGAGTTTTCGACGAAGCAGGAAATACTTCTTCTCTTTGAACGACTGCAGCCGCCCGCGCGCCTTGTTGTGTGTGGTGCTGGTCATGTGGGCGCAGCGCTGGCGCGACTCGGTAGCTTCGTTGGTTATCAAACCACGTTGATTGACGATCGAGCGGAGTTCGTTAATCCGAGTCGTTTTGTGAATGAACGAATAGAACTCGTCGCGGCGGTGGATTGGGCCGACGCTGTACGCCAGGCGATCGGTAATGGAAAGGGAGTCGCCGTCGCCGTTGTCACACGAGGTCACAACGAGGACGAGGAGTGTATGCGTGCAGTTATTGGCACCCATAGTGACTACATCGGTTTGATTGGCAGTAAACGGCGGACCAATATCGTTATCGACAACTTACGTCGAGGAGGGGCCTCTGAAGACCAACTCAAGAACATTCGAGCTCCGATTGGGCTTGATATTGGTGCGGTTAGTCCGGAGGAGGTAGCACTCGCAATCATCGCAGAGATCGTCGCTGGACGACGTGGTGGAAGAGGTGGCTCGCTTTCGGCGTGGCGAAGAGGGTGACGCGCCTGAAACCTCAACGACAAGCTAAAGAATAGCGGACATTATTTCAGATACTTCTGTGGTAGTGGATTCTTCTCGTCTTCACCTTCCCAGAAGATCGTGACTATCCACCAACGTGCTCCGTCGTTCATTAACTGAAAACTGTTGATGCCACGTTGAAACGGTTTCTGATCGTCAGGTGTATGGCGTGACTCGTAGGTACTGAAGACGTGAGCTATTTGACCAAACTGCTCAGTCTTTCGCGCCGCTTCCTTCTCGAAGAAACCCTCTTTCTCCATAAAAGGTTCTGCACGAGCGATATACTCGTCAACTGAAAGAACTCGGGAACCATAACCGCCGGTTTGTCTTGGATTGGTAGGAATCAAACGAGCGCCGGGCAAGAAAAGAGAGCGCATTCGATCCCAGTTGCGCTTTTTGCCTGCAGGACCAGAAATAACATCGTAGACAGCCGCGATGATAGCATCCATCGAATTGACGTCTGCTGGGTTTGCGGCAGGCGTTGCAGGTGCGGGTTGAGGTAACGGTTGTGGGTTCTGAGACATAGAGACTCCTGAGATAAGACAGATGCTCAAGAGAATGAGAAATAGAGGTGGCAATCCTGTTAAGGTTCTCACTTAGACTCTCCTTATTTTTGATAGGCCGAATTAAAGCATCACAATCCTACTGTTGAAAAGAGTTGGTGCTGGGCTCTACGAATCAGAACCAGGAGCGAAGCGACTGCACGCAAGAGAGGAGTTGGTAACGATCTGTTTCATGAGACCAGCTTGTTATCTCAGTATGTACTCCCTTGCGTGCAGTCGCTGCGCTCCTGGTTCTGATCCGGTCGTCCTCCAAAGCTTCCTGGGTTCGTTAGATATTTTTCCTCGTCGATGATAAGACATTAACCACATGCCGGTTGAAGCTGCTCCAATTATCGATACTAAACCCACCATCCGGGGCGGTCGCAGAATGTTTCGCGCGCTCTCGAATCGGAACTACCGTCTCTTCTGGGCCGGCGCTTTTCTATCTAACGTCGGTACATGGATGCAGGCAGTTGCCCAGGGCTGGCTTGTACTCCAGTTAACGAACTCTGCCTTCTGGTTGGGTCTTGATGGATTCATGGCGACGGCACCGGGGTTTTTGCTGACTCTTGTTGGTGGAGTGTTTGCCGATCTGATCGATCGCCGCCGACTGTTGATCTACACCCAGGTTGTTGCTGGTGTCGCGGCATTGGTTCTTGCCACTCTAGTTGTTACCAACGTGGTGAATCGCTGGATGGTTCTCGGCTTTTCGTTTGTCACTGGGTGTTGCATGGCTCTCGCGAGTCCGTCTTACCTGGCGATGACTTACGATCTTGTTGGTCGTGAGGATCTCGCCAATGCGATCGCTATGAACTCGACACAGTTTCAACTTTCAAGAGTTATTGGTCCGGCATTGGCCGGCGTTGGATTCAAGTTGTTTGGCTTGGCCGGATGTTTCTACGCGAACGGATTGTCCTTCATCGCCGTTGTTGTATCGCTCGTCAAGGTCCGTCCGCTGCAGCAGCGCGAGCCGGCAGCTCATGCAGTAAACGATCGCCATGCCTTTTTGCGAGATCTGTTTGAAGGCTTTCGTTACGTGCGCAATCGCCCGCGTGTTTCGTCGTTACTCTTGCTGTCTGCGGTTAACAGCATGTTTGGTGCGCCATACTTTACGATGGTTCCCATCTACGCACGCGATATTTTTCATTTGGGTGAGACTGGACTGGCCTTAATGATGGGGACCGCTGGAGTGGGTGCCTTTTTTGGTGCATTACTGATTGCTTACCTTGGGGATTTCAAACGCAAGGGCTGGTTCGTGCTCGGTGGCGCGATGATATTTGGCATGTGCGTCACAAACTTTGCGTTGAGTTCAAGGTTGGCCCTGTCGCTGTTGTTTCTTTTTGGATTAGGTTTTGCGCTGGTGTGTTCAGTGTCCATCACAAATACTCTCTTGCAGAAACTCGTAACCGATGAGATGCGAGGCCGCGTGATGAGCATGTTCATCTTGTCGTTTATGGGAACGATGCCGATTGGAAATATCCTGGCGGGTACTGCCTCATACCGGTTTGGGACACCGCATACTTTAGCAGCTGGTGGATTGGTCGTAACCCTGGTGGCCTTAACAGTCGCGATTTTCAATAAGCGACTGCGGCATCTTTATTGAAGCTGGGACCGCAGGCGTCCTCGCCTGCTACTCACGGTTTAGCCTGCGGTTATCCCACGGCGTGGCTGCAAGAAACACCACACCTCCCCGTTCTATTTCCATCGAGGGGTTAACTTTGCTCTTTGTCGGAGATTCCAATGATCAAGCTCACATCAATTGCTCGCTTTTTCCTACTGATTCTGACCTGCAGCGTGTTTTTTGGGGTTGCTCACGGGCAGGGAATCATCGTTCCAGGTCCGTGCGAACGGTGTCCAAGACCGCCACGTCCCTTTCCGTTACCGCGCTCACTTCCCATCTCCTCAATAAAGATCGACACCAAAATTCAGTCGCAAGTGGCCACGACCCACGTAGAGCAAGTTTTCCGCAACGACAATGACTTTATGATGGAGGGGACCTATCTGTTTCCAATACCCGAGTCGGCGTCGATCGCGGAGTTTGCAATTTGGGACGGAGATCGTCGTTTGGTTGGCGAAGTCAGATCGAGGGAAGAAGCTCGACGTATTTACGACGAGATCGTACGGCGACAACGCGATCCGGGCCTCCTCGAATACGCGGGGAAAGACTTGTTCCAGGCAAGCATCTTTCCGATTCTTCCACACGCTGACAAGAAACTCGAGATTACCTATACGCAGGTTGTGCATGCCGAATCCGGCACAGTCGCATACCGCTACCCACTAGGTACCGGGCGGCAGATCACTCAGGTTGGCTCCGTTGCTGGAAGAGTTGAAGTCGAAAGCAAAGATCCGCTGCGCAATGTTTATTCACCAACCCACGTCATCGACGTCAAGAGAAACTCCGATCGCAAGTCAGTCGTGTCGTTCGAAACTGAAAGAGGAAAGGAACTACAGGACTTTCAACTCTTCTACACGATTTCTAAAGATGATTTTGGCCTGACGTTGTTGACACATCGTGAACCAGGTAGAGATGGCTACTTCCTCCTCATGATTTCTCCTAAGGATGATTGGAGTGAGCAGGAGTACTCAGCGAAGGATGTGGTTTTTGTCGTCGATACCTCGGGGTCCATGGCCGAAGAAGGGAAGATGGAAAAGGCACGCTCGGCGTTGTTGTATGGCATCAGGATTCTACGACCACAAGATCGTTTCAACGTGATTTCGTTCGCCGGCGAAGAACATTTGATGGAGTCCGGTTTGATTGCAGCGGACGAGCAGGGCAGACGAAGGGGGGAAGCATTTGTAAAAGCGCTGCGACCTGTTGGCGGAACAAACATCAATCAATCGCTGTTGGCATCGTTGCGTCAGTTTTCCGAAACGGATCGTCCAAAGATTCTCGTCTTCATGACCGATGGTTTGCCGACTGTTGATGAGACAAACATTTCAAAGATTGTCGACAACGTTCACAAAGCAACCAGGTCAGGCATAAGACTGTTCTCCTTTGGTGTCGGTTATGACGTGAACACAGCGCTGCTCGACAAGATCGCGTCTGACAACGGAGGTACGTCGGATTACGTCGAACCGAAGGAAGATCTGGAAGTGAAGGTCTCCAACTTCTTTTCGAAAGTTAACTATCCGGTCCTTACTGATTTGAATTTGGATCTGGGGGGTGTGAAAACGGATCTGATGTATCCGCGTGGAATCCCGGATGCTTTTCGTGGATCTCAGGTCACTTTGATCGGACGCTACAGTAATCCCACGGACTTGGCATCGATCCGGCTTAGGTTGAGCGGAAAGTCAGCAGGAAGCATTCGAAGTTACGATTATCAGAACCTGCGTTTTCCTTTGCGTGAAGAGGCTAACGAATATTTGCCACGACTATGGGCGACGCGACGCGTGGGTTGGTTGATGGAACAGGTTCGCACTAACGGCGAACAACGGGAATTGCGCGATGAAATCGTGGACCTTGGAACGCGGTACGGAATCGTAACGCCATATACTTCCTATCTTGCGTTAGAAGGACGAGAAACAACGCAGGTTGTGCCGCAGTCACGCCCAGTAAACGGAAGGGCGCCGGGTCTTGGAGGTCTTATGAATGCGCCAAAAGGAGCACTCGATTCCCCAATGGCCGAGAGTGTTGTTGTCGTTGGGGAGGAAGCCGTCAAACAAAGCAAGCTCGAGCGCCGACAGAAAGAAGCGGATCGTATCGAACAGGATGAGACAAAAGACGCGCGAGCTATGAAGCGTGTTTCGTCTAAGACGTTCTACATGCGCGACGGTGTCTGGAGTGATGCGGACTTCAAGGCAGATGCCGGGTTGCCGGAGACAACTGTGACCTTTGGCAGTGAGGCCTATTTCGAACTATTGAATCAGAAACCTAAACTGGCAGAGTACTTCGCACTTGGTGAACGGATCGTGGTTGTGTTCGAAGGACGAGTCTATCGAGTTAACGCAGCCACACATTAAAGCTGCTGAGAGAGCGGCCAATCGAGCGCGGTAGCACAGGGTGCGAAGTCACCTTGCGCAATCGCGCTCGATTCCATTCTCGCTAAAGACTTGTCGAGAAAGCCGAAACTGGATTAAATAATCCTAACCCCTAAATCAGAAGCCACCAGTTCTGTTTGTCGGAGTCTCGGTCGAACAAGCTTATGAACATAATCTTTCCTGCAGTTCGCATCGCGAAGTTTCTCGCGGTGTCTACAATTCTGCTAGCGTCGCTAAACGCTTACGCCACCAAGCCCGTCTCGCAATCAGGATGGGTTGCGATGACGGTTGGTCTTAAGGGTAAGGATCTCAATACAGTTTATTTTCTCGATAGTAAACGTGGATGGATAGGCGGAGACAACGGTTATTTGAGTCGAACAGACGACGGCGGACAAAGCTGGATGCCTCAAGTCGTAGGGACGAAAGAGGGAATCAACGATATCTATTTTCGCGATAAAGAGGCAGGCTTTCTTTTAGCCGGCAATACAATCTTCGTCACGCGAGACAATGGCGCTCGCTGGGAGGTGTCTCGGAGCTTTCTGCCGTCAGAGTTTGAGGGTGCAGTGGTTGAACTCTATAGCGTGAGGTTTTCGAGTAAGAAGAAAGGTTGGGTAGTCGGTTCCGTCAGCCGAGACGATCGCGTCATCGACAGTATTCTTGTTTACACCGATGACGCCGGAGGAACCTGGCGACGACAACGAACTCCAAGCAGTACTGAGCTTATTCATATTGACTTTGTAAACGATAAACGTGGATGGATCGTTGGTGCGGGCGGAACGATCTTGAATACCATTGATGCCGGCGAAACGTGGACTAAGCAGAACTCCGGCACGACAGCCACGATATACCACATTGATTTTCGCGATGATAAGAAAGGATGGGCAGTTGGTGAACGCGGAACTATTCTGCGCACGATTGATGGTGGGGAAACGTGGAGTTCAGTGATAATCGGCCAGAAGGTCACAATTCTGAGCGTGCAGTTCCTGAACGATGATGAAGGTTGGGCGATTGGTCGAAGTGGAACGATCTTGCGCAGTGAAGATCAAGGTAGAACCTGGATACAACAAGATTCCACAACGAAGCAAAACCTTTATGCGTTAAATTTCAACAAGAAGATCGGATGGGCAGTAGGCGGTGATGGAATTGTGCTTCGCTTTGAGAGGTAAAGAACTAACAAGCAACGCACTGTGCATAAAGCAACATCTCAACAATCGAGGTTACTAGGATAGTCGCAAACATAGCGACGACCATAACACTCGGTTCCTCCTGTGATTTACGCCCGGTATGTCGGCCATACCGGGCGTTTTGTTAGAGGCTTTTACCCTGCCCTGGTTCCACTAAACGGCAATGCTGAGTTTTGCATTGTCAGCGTTCCTTCGGTTGTTTCACCTTCGAAACGTGCGGCGATTTCGATAGCGACGGAGTGACCGTCCATTTCCAGCGAGGTTTGCTTTTGAAACCCGTTGTTCTGAAATTCGATGTCGCCAAGGTCCGCGTCGCCCATCTCCGAGGTTATGTTTGCTTTCAAACCGGTTCCTTCCTTGGTGATCGATAAGGTGACTGGGATTGTTTGCCCCAAAGGAGTTTCAACCTCAATCGTCCATTCTCCGGCAATGTCTTCGACCGTGAGGTTTGCGGCGCCGGATCCTTTTCGTTTTCCAGCTGTTGTGTACGTCTCAATCTCTGGACAATACGGTTTGATTTGTTCAACGACAGCAGAACCATCACCGACGACGATTAACGCTGCCTGGTCTGGTCGAACGTAAGTGTTCGCCACTCTTTGAATGTCCTCTACCGTAACTTCCTGGACTTTATCCCGATACGTTTCCAGGTAGTTGTTCGGCAAATTCAACATTTTGATCTGCACGAATTGATCAATGAGTCCCTCTTGAGTTTCTAGGCGAATAGGAAAGACTCCAGTCAAATATGATTTCGCGTCGTTTATCTCCTTGTCGGAAACCGGCTCGTTTCTGATGCGCTCTAGTTCGTAAAAGAACTCTTTTAGCGAATCGCCCGTTACCGGTGTTCTAACCTCTGCTGTAGACCTGAATGTTCCTGCAGTTCGCCGTGCGTCGAGATTTGAGTAAGCGCCGTACGTATAACCTTTTTCTTCACGCAGGTTCATGAACAACCGCGACGATGCAGTTGCTCCAAACACTGTATGCATAAGCAGCAATGGAAAGTAATCAGGACTGGTTCGCGTGATTGCGCTGTTAGCAATCACAATATTCGACTGTGCGGAGCCTGCTCGATCCACGAGGTATGCCGTGCGTCGGGTTCTGACGGGAGGGACCGGAAAATCTGTTATTAGTTCAGCACCCTTGTTCCAGGTCGAGAATAAAGACTCGAGTTGGTCAACCAAATCGTTGTAACTCACGTCTCCAACAACAACGAATACTGCGTTGTTGGGAACAAACTTGGCCCGGTGGAAATTGACAAAGTCGTCTCGTGTCGACCGATCGATCGACTCCAGCGTGGGTGCGACGATGGCGTAAGGATGATCTCCGAACATCACGCGCGAAACCATTTCAGCTGCCAGGAACGATGGCTGGGCACGCTGCTGTCGCAAACTCTCTTTAGTATTTTGTTTTGCTAGTTGAACTTCATTCTCGGGAAACGATGGTTCTAGAACTACATCTGCGAGTAACTCAAGTATGTGATCGCTGAATTGTTTGAGACTTGAAGCAGCGACAATCGTGTAATCGGAGTTCGCGCCGGCTGACAGACTGGCGCCGTAGCGGGCTACCCGATCGGCAATTTCTTTGCTGGTTCTTGAGTTCGTGCCTTCCGGTAATAACCCGGCAAGGAGATCAGTTAAGCCCGGCAGTTTGGGCGGATCGTAGGAACTGCCCACACGCAATGCCAAACGGTAACTGATTAGTGGTAGTCGTGGGTCTTCGACAACGACAACTGTTAACCCGTTAGACAAAACTGTCTCGCGGGCAATTGGAACAATGATTGGATGTGGCGACAGCGGTGCTGGGGCCTGGCTGCGAAAGGTTTCGGTTTGACTCATGTTTTATAAATGCAAAGGTCCTGAACCGGGTTCGGTTTTTGGTGTTGGATCTGCAGGGTCGTTTGGTGGCCCTGTAGGAGTTGGTCTGACCGGCGTCAGATCTGGTTGCGTTTTTGCAGGCTCTGCAGGTGGCTGCTCAGGAATTTGTGGGGCTGGTGCGGCCGGTTGTTGCGTGTCACCTGGAGGTTGAGGCGATGCCGCCAGCGTTGTGTCACTGGATTCTTGTGCATCACTCGCAGGAACAATGTCGAGAACGACTCGGTTATCAACGTTGACAAACCTGGCTACCGCATTCTTGATGTCATCTGCAGTCACGTCGAGGTAATGACCTAGTTCAGCGTCGAATAAACTCGGATCCGAATCGTACAACATGAATTCTGCGAGACGTTGCGCCCGGTACATAGTTGACTGCCGACCACGAACAGCATCGTTGGAGAGAGAGTTTCGCAATTTCTCCATCTCAGCCTCAGAAGGTCCTGTGGTGGCGATCGCTCCGATCTCTGCAAAGATCTCTTCTCGGATGTTGGCCACTTCCTCGCCTGGCTTCGGCAAGGCAAATATGTATAACGCCGAAGGGCCACGGCGTTCGTCGATACCTCCCTCGATCGAGACTACGGATTCGTCACCCTTAACCAGTTTCTGGTAAAGACGAGAACTGTCTCCATCAAAAAGCAGTGTCCCAGCCAGGGACAAGGCATAGAACTCCGGCGTGCGACGCTGAGGTATTTTCCAACCGAGTACAAAGGCAGGCGCAGGCGCAAGCTTATCGTGATAAGTCTCTTGTGCGCGGGCGACTAAGTCAGTCTCTGAAACGTCAACGGACGGAGGTACTGGTTGAGCGGAAATACTGCCAAAGTACTGCTCGATCAATTCGCGTGCTTGCTGTCTATCAAAGTCACCAACAACTGATAACACAGCGTTATTTGGAGCGTAGTAAACTCGAAAGAACTGCTGCACGTCATCAATGGTGGCGGCATCCAGGTCTTCCATCGAACCGATAGTTGAATGCGCATTAGCTGGATTGGTGAAGATCAGCTCATTCATCAACAAGAAAGCATTCACGTATGGTTGATTATCGTAACGGAGGCGCTTTTCTTCCTGGACTGCGTTGCGTTGGTTATCAAGATTTTCCTGAGTCACTTTCAGCGATCGCATTCGATCGCTTTCCAACCAGAGCGCCAACGGCAAGTAGTTCGAAGGTAAAGTTTCGAAGTAATTGGTTCGCTCAGTAGATGTTGTGCCGTTCATTGTTCCGCCGGCATTAAAGATGTACTGAAAATGCGCCGCTTTGGGTACATTCTCTGACCCCTGAAACATCATGTGTTCAAAAAGGTGAGCGAAGCCGGTGCGACCTTCCTTCTCATTTCGTGAGCCTACGTCGTAATAGACAGCGACTGACACGACAGGCATTGCTTGATCCTGGCTAAGTACAACGCGTAGCCCATTACTGAGTATGAATTGGTCGATTGGTGTGGGAGGTATTTGGAATGAGTCTGTCACAGTTAAGATTCTCTCGTTCAAATAAAAGTCGTGCTTTACCTTCCGAGAGGAACGTGGAAGATAAAGCACAGCTGAAGAAGGGGGCAGAATTGGTCCTTCGTACCGCTTAGAGCTTAGTGGAAATTATCGGGACAAGTACGAAGTTCAAAGTACTAAATTCAGTTAGCGGGTTTCTCCGCAATAAGGCCGCGCAATTCAGCGCGTAACCGCTCGATCTCTGCAAGCTTTGTTTTTACTCGATCAAACAAAGGCGCTTGAGTCTTGATACCTTCATCGATTAAAAAGCCGGCGGCTTCCGCCCTACTGCGGAAAACTCCAGCCTGGACCAGTTGCTCCAATTTATCTTGCGCTTGCGGCGAAATCTTCACAGCCACCACATAATCATCTTTCGCTGAGATAGCTTTTTCGATCGTCCGACTGATGTCGCGTCCAATTGCGCTAAGCGATTCGGGAATCCGCGAAGCAATATCGCGAACCGATGATGCTGTGCGACTGTGTTCCTCTCCGGATCCTGAGTCATCATCACGAAGCATAAGATCATCCACAGGTTCGGGTGTCGAGGGTTCTTCCTTGTGATACGGGCTGCTCATTTGGTAACGACTCCTTTAACCAACTAACCAAAATACAATCGGTACGTCTAACGAGTAATGGCTGGGGTAAGTTCATTCTACGGAGGCGTGGAAAGAACCGTCAAGCAAAGGTAACTGACAAAGACATTCAGGAAAACTACTGATTCTAACGAGCAATCGACGAATGAAAACTCAACGAGCCTGAGACAGCGCTCGGTCGTTTCAAATCTGCAGTCGGATATTGAAAATTAGCAGGCAACGAACCTTGCCCCCCCCTTTTTGCATCCGTTATATTGCAGTCAACTCACGAAAGCGTGAGTGCAAGATTAATTGACGTCAAAGAGGTTTCTAAGTGAAAAGAATTGCGGCTTGCTTCTCAATATTCGTAATCATTATCACGTTGGTTGTCCCGAGTTTTGTGTTCTCTCAACAAAGAGCACAATCATCGATCCCTGCCGACCGGAAAAACAACAGAGCTGCTGCGCGCACCGCCACAGCGAATCTCGAGCGAGACTTCGATGAAGCACTCAAAGTGATTCAGGAACAATACGTTGGCGGTCGACAGCTCGATTACAACAGTGTCTTCAAGTCGTCAATCATCGGGATGTTGCGCTCGCTGGATCCGCATTCTAATTATTACGACCGCGACGAGTTTGACGAACTGAAGACGGATCAACGCTCGGAATACCACGGCATCGGCGCCTCTATTCAAACCTATATTCATGGCGATGATGGCGACACCTACATCACATCAACGTTTGCCAATTCGCCTGCGGAACGAGCGGGACTGCGATTTGGCGATCGCATCGTGGAGGTTGACGGTGTTGCCATGCGGGGAAAACAGTCGATCGAGGTGCGCGACAAGATTCGTGGGCCTAGAGGATCGACTGTCAAGTTGACACTCGAGAGAGCAGCTGACAAACGGATCGAGACCGTGGACATTGTTCGCGATGCGGTGCCACAGCCATCGATACCCGATGCTTACATGTTGAAACCCGGCGTTGGTTACATCGACATGACTCGAGGTTTCAATTTCACGACCACTGACGAACTCATTGATGCGCTGGACCGACTCCACACGAAAGGTATGACTTCGCTTGTTCTTGATCTACGCAATAATCCGGGCGGGTTTTTGGATCAAGCGATACATGTGGCGGAGGTGTTTCTCAGGAATGGCCAATTGATATTGACTCAGAAAGGTCGCAATGGTTTTCGCGACAACACATTTGAGTCGAGAAACAACACGCCGGATTTAACGCCTATGGTGATCCTTATTAATGAAAACACCGCATCGGCTTCCGAGATTGTGGCTGGTGCAATGCAGGATCACGATCGGGCATTGATTGTGGGTCAAACAAGTTTCGGTAAGGGACTCGTGCAGAGCATCATTCCGCTGGAGTATGGTGCCGGGCTGACACTGACGTCGGCCAAGTACTACACACCATCGGGCAGACTTATTCAGCGTGATTATTCGAATGGTGCGTTGTATGACTACTACACTCACGGTGGAGCTGCCGCTGGAAATCAGAAGGAACCTGCTAAGCCGGTGGGACCCGAAAGAAAAACTGACACGGGTCGCGCCGTTTATGGTGGGGGAGGAATATCGCCTGATGAAAACGTTGATGCAAAAAATGTGACGCTTGCTCAGCGGCGACTGCTAAGTCCTACGTTTGGCTTTGCTCGAGAGTTGGTGAATGGTCGAATTCGTGGATTTGAGAGCAGTCGCGTAGCAAACGCGATCGACTACCGGCATGATCTGCAGCCGGAAGAAATCAAAATCTCCGAGCCAATGTTGAAGGCATTCAGAGAATTTGCTCTTAACGATCCAGCTTTCAAGTTAACTCCGGCGATGCTTGATAAGAATCGCAACTTCATCGAGGTGCAACTGCGTTTCAACCTCGCTACTGCGGCCTATGGCCGAGTAGCAGGTGATCGAGTTTTCATAATGCAGGATGATCCTCAGCTGGCACGGGCAGTTGAAGTTTTGCCAAAGGCGAGAGACCTTGCAATGGGAAACAAACAGTCGAAGGTTCAACCGTAACTCAACTGGAGTTTTTAACGTAAAGGGTCGCGAACATTCGCGGCCCTTTTTCATTTCCTAGTTCATGGTGTTTCAAGTGTAAAACAGAGTCTTGCGTCTAAAACCTCGGTGTGTTAACTTCAACATGATGGAGGACAGGAGTTATGAGTAGACCACCGAAGGCTCTAGTTAATACGGAGGAGTTGGGACGTGCAATCAGGCGCCGCCGTGAAGAACTGGGTCTTAGTTTGCGCGATGTTGCGACCGAAACAGCAGTCTCCGCGTCAACATTGTCGAGAATCGAAAACGGAACTGGTAAACCAGATGCGGACAACATAGCACGCTTGACCACGTGGCTCGATGTTCCCATGGAACGAATTCTTAGTGGCCGTCATTCACAATCAGACGCAACGAAAGCAGTCGTCTACTATCCGCAGGAACCGACGCCGGAAATTGTTGAGGCGCATCTTCGGGCAGATCGCAATCTCACGCCCGAAACAGCAGCAGCTCTCTCAGAACTATTTCGCGTGGCCTATACTCAGTTTAGTCGGAACGACGCGGACAAAGTCCCCAAAAAACGACGCTAGTTTTAGCCACGCTCCGCGTTCTGCACACAATTCGATATACTCAACTAGTGCTTCCGAGCGATTTGCCTCCCGGAGAAAAATGGCGCAAGTTTGAACTCAAGGCTCTGGGTCTTCGCGACTTCGCCCGCGTCCGCATTGATCAGCCGCTTAATCCTTTTGAACTTGCGCGTTTTGCAAACCTGATTGTTCTCAAATTTGATCAAATCAAAGGGCTTAGCCCAAGCGCCCGCGAACACCTCCTGGGACCTGCGGTGGAAAAGTGGTCGGGGGGAGCCTGTACGCTGCCGAATGGAAGTAAGTTGGTCATTCTGAATCCAACGCACGGACGGGCGCGCACTAACGCGACGTTGATGGAAGAGATTTGTCATGTGTTCTTAGGACATCAGCCAAATCGGCTATCAATTGTGACGAAAGACCCTCGTGGAAAGGTGATGTCGCGGGACTACCGCAAACAAGATGAGGAAGAAGCCTACGGCGTGGGTGCTGCGGGACTAGTTCCTTATGCTTCTTTGAAGCGGTTTCTGTTGAAGGGAAAGACCTCGCGTGAAATTGCCTCGCATTTCCTGGTAAGCCGTGAGCTTGTCGAGTATCGAATGAAGGTCACACGGTTGTGGAATGACTACCGTGATAGTGTCCGATAAAATTTAGTTTGTCGGTTAGAAAATGATTGCCAATTAGTTAGCTACATGACCGAACAACTCAAAGATGCACCTGCGCTGGGTCTGACTACGATCGACAAGCTGCGCATGCTGCTGGATATCACCAATAAGATTAGCCGCTCGCTTGACCTCCAGGAAGTCCTCAACCTGGTTATGGACACACTTGACTCACTCATTCCTTACGATGCAGCTGGTATTTTTGTGGTGCAATGTGTTGACAAAGAACTTGTGGCCCAGGGCGAAGAGCCTTGTACTTTCAAGGCGGAGGCCGTCAGGGGCTACGACATCGACGAGCTCCAGGACCTTCACCTGAAGCTGGGCGAAGGTTTTATCGGTAGCGTTGCGTTGAGCGGTGAACCTTTAATTTCTCACGATGTAAGAAACGATCCGGTTTATGTGAACGCCCGAGACGAAACCCGCTCCGAGATGGTTGCGCCGATTATCTCTAACGATGAGGTAATAGGTGTCTTCGATCTTGAAAGTGATGAACTTAATGCCTATTCCGACGATGACCTTGAGGTGTTGAAGCTCCTTGCGTCTCACGTTGCCATTATCATTGAGAAAGTGATGTTGCATGAGCAGATGATTGAGAAGAAGCGACTCGAAGGTCAATTGGAGGTCGCTCGTCAGGTTCAGTTGGAATTGCTGCCAGCGAACGATCCTGAACTCGAAGGTTTTGACATCAGCGCTTACAACTTCCCAACAGAAGAGGTGTCCGGCGACTATTATGATTGGGTTCGCATTTACGATGACCAGATTGGGCTGGTGATTGCCGATGTTGCAGGAAAGGGTATTCCAGCGGCGCTGTTAATGGTTTTCCTGCGCGCAAGTTTGCGGGCCGCCACTCACGTCGGTTACGCCACGCATATCTCGATGGCGAAGGTGAACTATCTCCTCTGGGAATCAATCGAACGCAATCAGTTCATCACGGCGTTCTACGGAATCCTCGACGCCGCGAATCGGACGCTCTCGTATTCAAATGCTGGTCACAATCCGCCCCTGCTTATTGGCGCGGACGGTCAGTCGAGCTTTATTGACCGAGGGGAACAGCCACTTGGAATGTTTCGGGAGACGCGTTATCACGAGTACTACCATACTTTCAAACCTGGTGAGATTCTCGTGCTTTATACTGACGGTGTGACGGAGTCTCTCAGTCCGGCGGGGGAGGAATTTGGCCGAGACCGGCTTGTTGTGGCTGCAAGAAATGGAGCAAGACTAAGTGCACGTGAACTGATAGCGAGTATGCAGCGTTCGGTCATGGACTGGACCGACGGTGCCGGTTCAAACGATGATGCTACGTTTTTTGTAATAAAGGCGCAGAAATAATAGCAACGCGGGAGATTCGACATCTCCCGCGTTGCTATCGTTCATGCTATTGTGATTCTAGTGTGCGGTCAGCGAGCAATGTGCGTGATCACCGCCCGGAGCGAGCGGGGCACGGTAGTCGCCAAAGTGAAATCCAGCTTCGGCCTCCGATAAAGCATACACATCGAAGCCATATGCATCGAGATAGTCTGCCAAATCATCGGGGGAAAGAAGATATACGGCAGGCGAGTAACCCGCTTCAACACGAATTTCCAGCAGGCGCTCGATTACTTCAAGTGGTGCAAAGCAGCTAACAGGATCTCTGTATGTTGCCATGTTTCCAGCGCCTTTCTCTTTCAAGATGCGGACCCGGTCCAAATGAGCCACCGCGTCCTTTTTCTAACACTCAGTTTGATGTACGCAATTGACTGAAAGTTTGTTCTTAGGTGAAGTATTCTTTTGCTCGTTCATTCATTCGAGATTTTGACTCGCCGACACTAAAAAAAGTTCCAGAGAAAAATGAGTAGCGAACAACCAACTGCATCGACGACTTCAGCTCAGTCGCCACCGCCACCAAACTTCATCAGCGTCTTGCGCGAGATGTTGCGCGCTTCCGATAAGGTCAGCGACTTGATCTTCAGTCCCGGCCGACCCCCGCAGATTGAACTTTCGGGAAAACTCGTCCCGGTTCGAATTAGTGGCTTGGAAAAGTTGCTTCCGGCACATACTGCCGGCATTGCGAAGGTAATTATTGGAAACCAGCAGGCCGCAGCCGAGAGTCTCGAAAAAAACGGTTCCGCAGACCTGTCGTTCAGCGTTCCTGGTGAAGCTCGGTTCCGCGTGAACATTTTTAAGCAAAGAGGTTCGCACGCGATCGTCATGCGCTTGATTCCGATGAAACCGCCGCAATTCAAGGATTACAACTTGCCGCAGCAGCTAACCGAGATTGCAGATATCAAGAACGGCATTGTTCTGGTAACTGGTCCCACAGGAAGCGGCAAAAGTTCAACTCTCGCGGCGATCATCGATCATATAAATGAGATGCACGCCTACCACATCGTGACGATCGAGGATCCCATCGAGTTCTTGCACAACCACAAGAACTCAACGATTCATCAACGCGAGCTGCATTCCGACACACCCAGTTTTTCGATTGCCTTACGCGCAGCGTTACGACAGGCTCCCAAAGTGATCCTGGTCGGTGAGATGCGCGATAGGGAAACAATCGAAGTGGCCCTGGAAGCCGCAGAGACGGGTCACTTAGTGCTATCGACACTCCATACAATTGACGCTTCTAAGACGGTCGATCGAATCATCGGTGTGTTTCCTAAGAACGAGGAGCGAGTGATTAGAACAAGAATCGCCCAGTCGTTTCGGTTCATTATTTCGCAACGCCTCATTCCGCGGGCTGATGGAAATGGCCGCATTGCGGCGATCGAGATATTGAAGTCGACGATGCGCACGCGCGATTACATAGAGAAGGGTGAATCAGAAGGAAAGTCACTACTCGATGCGATGGAGCAAGGTGACCAGGAAGGTATGCAGACGTTTGATGGAGTAATTGAGACATTCCTACGTGAGGGCATACTGACTCCAGAAGGCGCGTTACCGTATGCGAGTAATCCGAACAATTTGCTTTTGAAGATTACGGATCTGGTTGGAACTCCAAAACAAACTAGACCCACGCCCGCTAAGGACGAGCCTTCAATGCTTGATATGATTGAAAGGTGAATAAATAGTCCTCCCCGGCTTGCTATCGTTGCGACAGTCAAAGTAGGTTTTTTGTTATGTCTTCGAAGGTCCGCGGGCTTTGTTCCAGCCTGATTATTCTGCTGAGCATTTTCCTCTACTCCGATTCAAGCTTAGGCAGTCATTTCGACGATATCCGTATCGACGTACCAGCCGATGGTCGAGTACATGTTGAGAATAAATTCGGCGACGTTAACGCCGAGGTCTGGGACAAGCCATTCGTTTCGGTTTCGGCGGTAGTCAAAGGCCCTACGTCTTCAGTTTTGAAACGCTCGCCCATCCTTATAGACAATCGCGGAACCTATCTTTCGATCGCAGCGGTTCGTGTACCGGTTGGTTCCGACGCCGCCATAGATCTAAATATCAAGATTCCGTTAAAGGCAAATCTCGAAGTTAGTACGGCTAAAGGAAGAATTTCACTTCGCGGCTTGTCCGCAAGTGCGTTGCTTAAATCAGGCTCGGGAGATATCGAAGCCTCCATCAACCAGCCCTTGAATGTAAACCTGACGGCTCGTGCCACTCGCGGTGTGATTTCCTCGGGTTTTCCGTCGGGACCGGCATCTGACGATCACGTTTGGCAGGCTCGGCTTGGTCTAAGTTCCGAGCGCCGCACACTCGATGCACAGACCGAAACCGGTCGCATCACGTTTGCTCCAATGAACAGCGATCAATTGGCCCTTCAGTCCTCTACTCAAGACCCGGCCAATCGACAACAACCCGAATTGGTTGGAGCGAACAGCGCCGGACGCTCTGCAGGCACTCCAGCTTCACCAAACGCACCTTCAGAAGTTGATGAAGGAGACGTCATACGAGTTGACTCGCAACTAGTTACACTGAACATGAGCGTCGTCGATCGCAATACCCGTCGTGGCTTTCAGGGACTTCGGCGTGAAGACTTTCAATTGTTAGAAGACGGAGAGCAGCAAAATATTCTGCAATTCGATTCGTCATCAGCGCCGTTTGACCTTGTTCTGTTAATGGATTTGTCCGGATCGACTAAAGATGTGATCAAGCTCATTCGCGCTGCCGCCTTACGTTTTGTTGATGCGGCGCGTCCGGCGGATCGAATCGCAGTAATAACTTTTGCCGGTGAAGCAAATCTTGTTTCCGGTTTAACTGGCGATCGAGCGCTCTTACATGAGCGAATCAATACCATCGATACGGCGCACGGTGATACGAAGCTTTACGACGCAACGGCGTTCGCAATGAGTGCGGTGACAAAGGACGGTAAGAAGTCGCGACGAACCGCGATCATTCTGATGAGTGATGGTTTGGACGGGACAATCCCCGGCGTTAGTGGTCAACGCGGTTCGGTAATGCCGTATCAGGAAGTTCTTCGCACCATTGAAGAGTTCGACGGAGTTTTGTATACGCTATGGCTGAACACCGAATACCAGGCATTTAGTCCATTAGACACTCAGCCCGAAGCCTTCGACATGGGTCACGATAGAATGAAGGAAATGGCGGAGGCCGGTGGCGGGATCTTTTATGAAGTTGAACGTCTCGCGGATTTAGCTGGTGTATACGAACAAGTAGTTGCTGATCTCGGAACGGTTTATAGTCTCGCCTATCGACCCTCGAACAAAACGCGCGACGGAAAGTGGCGAGCAATAAAGATTACGGTGAATCGATCAAACGCAGTCGCACGCGGCAAGCGCGGCTACTATGCAAACTAGGCGAGCAATTCAATTTCCATCTCCAATACTCCTTACTCTCGCAAGTCTTCTTGTCTTGACGATTGCAGGTCTCGCGCGAGGTCAGGATCCGGTTGAAACGATTCGTATCGAATCGGATCTGGTCGATCTGAAAGTAAGTGTGCTCGGTGCTTCGCCTTCAATGGCAGCACCGCTGCTTGATCAGAAAGATTTCATCGTACTCGAAGACGGAAAGCCACAGGACATCGTCTTCTTTGCCGCTGCCGACGCTCCCTTTGACTTAGTTCTGTTGCTTGACTTGTCAGGTTCGAATTCGAAGAAGCTGAAGATGATCAGAAATTCGGCAAAGCGTTTTATCGACTCGGCAAGACCAGTTGATCGCATCGCCCTGGTGACTTTTACTGACAGACCGTCACTCTACTCCTCTTTCACCCTGGATCGTAAGAAGCTCAAAAAGTGTATCGACGAAATGGACGAGGCGATCGGAGGGACCAACTTCTGGGATTCACTCAACTATGTGTTGGAAGATATGGTCGGGCAGCGGAGTGGTGATCGCCGTAGTGCGATAGTCGTGATGACTGATGGAATTGACAATGCATTACCGGATGTTCCTGGTCCTGGTTCCGACATTACCTTTGAGGCCCTCCTGCAAAACATCCGCAACTCCGAAAGCATCATTTTCCCGATCTATCTCGACACGGAAGAAGAAAACGTAAAGCATTTTCATGTTCCGCGCGCGGCTTACGCCATGGCTCGCGAGCAACTCGGGCAAATCGCCCTGTCATGTGGAACCACAATGTACAGGGCTAACAAGTTGGAAGATCTAGAACAAGTCTATGGTCAGGTCATTCGGGATCTGAGCACTGTCTACAGCATTGGTTACAGGCCTTCAAACAAAAATCTGGATGGAAAGTGGCGCGCTGTTGAGATCCAATTGCCACAGCGGCCCGATTTGTTCGCACGAGCCAAGCGTGGTTATTACGCCAAACAGTGGTCTGACCCTAACTAAGCGAAACCGCCGAATTTTTGGAAAAGTCCGGTGGCAAAGCTTGTAAATGCTGTGGGCAGGTCTATAATGCTTTTGAGTCTACCGGCCACATCCCAACTCGTATCGGAGGGGCTTTCCGTGAGAAAAATCATCAACCTCCCAGCTTTGTCCATTGCGTCCGCTTTTATCCTGGTCTGCTGCTCTGTCTCAATTTTCGGTCAGAACCGGGAGAAGTTTGTCATCTCTGCGAAAGCAGGCGGAATCAATGCGGTGACCGGTCAGGCCGCGATGCATGCCAAAGGTGAATCCGACTGGCAACAGTTGATGATCACTGACGACTTACAGGCTGGCGATCGTGTGCGTACAGCACTGGATGGTCGGGTCGAAATTCTCCTGAACCCGGGGTCTTACCTTCGTTTGGGCGGAGATTCAGAGGTGGAATTAGCCAATAACTCTCTGGCAAACCTTGAAGTGCGTTTACTCCGGGGAACAGCAATTGTTGAGGCTAGCGGGTTCGAAGAATCTCAAATGATGATTAACATCAGCACCCCGCACGCCCGTTTAGCGATCGACCGCCAGGGACTTTATCGACTGAATGTCGTCCCATCTGAAGCGACCGAGGTTATTGTCCGCAAAGGTCGCGTAATCCTTGGGGATTCGAATACAAAGATAAAGAGCGGCAATAAGGTGACTTTCAGCGCCACATCAGTCTCGGTAGCAAAACTTACTAATGAAGAGAAGCGGTTGGAAAAGGAAGTTGCTATCGAACAATGGAGCAAGGACCGGGCTCAGATGCTCGCGAAGGCGAACAGTCGAATCAATGGTCGACTGCTTAATTCGGCCTTTGACAGTGTCGGCAACGACTTCTTTTTCACCGGTTTCTTGCGGTCAGGGCTGTGGTTCTATAACTCCCGAACAGCCTGCTACACTTATCTACCCTATGGATATGGTTCATCACCATACGGCATTTCGTATCCAACTACCGTCTACGGAGGCTTGAGCCATGGTGGCTACTACCCGGGGGCGGCGTATGGGGCGAATAGTAGACCATCGCCTTCGACAGGCGGCGGCTATAGCAATCCAATTTCTTCCGGGGTATCAAGTAGTTCCTCCGCTGCCCCAGTTCGAACGATGCCGGCATCAGCTCCGCCTCGTGACATGGATAGCGGCAGTAGTAGCCCGCGTGGTTTCCGCAGTGAAAGAACGGTCGAGCCAGGGCGACCGTAGTTTTCAAGACCTTTCCGGGGAGCTACGTCGAGGCTCTTTCAGTAGCTCCTCAAGTTCCTGATTAATCATTGCTTTAATTTCGGGTGCCTTCAGGCCTGCCAGCACTAACTGTGTGAGTGCCGTTCGCAGTTGGACCCGGTTCCGGTCCTCTGGTTTGTCCTTTACCGTCTGTGAAATTACGACCGCTCCAGAGCCATGCCTGACCCGGATGAGACCTTCCTTTTGAAGCCTGCGGTAGGCGAAAGCAACAGTATTCAAGTTCACACCGAGGTCGGTTGCTACCTGGCGAACCGGAGGTAAGAGAGTTCCTTCAGCGAGTTCGCCTCGTGCAATTAATGTCTTTATCTCGTCTACCAGCTGCTGGTATAGCGGTCTCGAGTCTCGTTCATCTACAGTGACGTACATATTGTCTAGTGCATGTATACAATAAACAATCTTGTAAGTACAGATTATTGGGTTATGCGATCGCAGCTCTGTGGTAGAGGACTGCAATGGGCTTTCACCCAAGTTTTTTCAGACAGGAGGAAACTAAGACTGGTGCTTGGCCTCGGGAGATTAGAGCGGGCTTTACTCAGAGCTTCAAATAATCCTGCCGAATTGCATCGCCCTCGAGATTGTGCTCCCTAATTCCCAACTCTTATTGCGCCAGGATTGCTGATTAGTCCATGGGCTTTAACTACGAGAGTCCAGGTAGCGGAAGGTAGATTATCTGGCAATCTGAAATCAATTTGTGTCAGTGCGAGATTAGGCACGGGTCCCACGGCCTCTGCGGGGATGTCGTAGGTTGGATTATTGCTACCGCTCAAATTGATCACTACGGAAGTTGGCGGTTCACCTGGAGCCAGCATCAAATTCGAAACAAAAAGAGTAACCCTTGTATTTTGGTCAGACCGGATAAGCAGGTTGGCACTATTTATGACGGGGAATGGGTCTCTCACGAGAAGCATCGAATCCACTGCGGCCACCTGTCCTGACTCATCCAGCATCAACTGAAGTAAAGCTATGTCCGTCCCATTGATCACTGTCACGTTATTGCTCGCACCATTGCAGACGTAGGTTCTATTGGTCAGCGGATTGACGGCTATGGATAAGGGCGCGGTGCCAGCCATGATTGTCTGAGTCGTGTTGTCGGCGCCATTGATGACCGTGACGTCATTGCTGCTACCATTAGCGACATAGGTTTTATTGCTCATCGAGTTGACTGCGATGGCTCGCGGCCCATTTCCTGTCGTGACTGTCAACGTAGAGTTGTCCGCTCCATTGATAACCGTCACGTTGTTGCTAACAGAATTAGCTACATAGATTTTATTGGTCACGTCATTGACGCCGATAGCTATGGGTTGACTGCCAACCGTGACTGTCGTCGTCGTATTGTCCACGCCATTGATGACCGTCACTTTGCCGCTACTATAGTTGGCGACATAGATTTTATTGGTCACTGAGTTTACCGCAATGGCGATGGGCTGACTTACAACCGGGACGGTTGCCGTAGAGTTGTCCGCGCCATTAATGACCGTCACGGTATTGGTGGAGGTATTAGCGACATAGATTCTATTCGTTACTGCATTGACCGCAACGTCAGTGGGACCAGTGCCTGTCGTGACTGTCGCTGTTGTGTTGTCCGCGCCATTGATGACCGTCACGTTATCGCTACTGCCATTAGGAACATAGATCTTATTCGTTGCCACATTAATCCCGATGTCATTGGGACGACCGCCCGCCGGGACCGTCGATGTCGTGTTATCCGCGCCATTGATGACCGTGATGTTGTTGCTACTAGAATTAGCAACGTAAATCTTATTAGTGCCGGCATTGACGGCGATTGCACTGGGGCCACTTCCAGTCGGAATTGTCGCCATCGTATTGTCCGCGCCATTTATCATTGTCACGTTGTTGCTAAGAAAATTAGTTACATAGGTTTTATTGGTCGCCGTATTGATAGCGACCGCGTTGGGATTGGTACCAGTAGTTAGAGTGGTTTGAATGCTATCCGTCCAAGCCACTTGCTCAGTCAGCCACCCCAGCGCTACACAACTTAACAATCCTACCAGCCAGGCTCTTACCAGTTGCTTCCGCAAGGCAGCCCCGTCCAAGTGCCTCCACCTGCTGTTTGCGCTCAAGGATCGAACGTTTTCGCTGCTCAAATCCAACTTTCTTCCTCCGTTAATTGTGGTTTTAAAGACAAGGAGAGTTAACTCGGGGAAAGGCTAGTTTCCTCTATAAACTTAAGTATCGCAACCGCAAATTAAGTGGTTCCAGATATGAAGATGCCGGAGAATCAAACCACATAACGCGGTTCATACCTGGGTTTAGACTAAATTCGTGTTTTGTTAGCATCCAGATGTGATCAAACTGTCTATTTCCGAGGCCATTTGTCCTCGCCTCTGTGAATTCCACTTGATAGGGCATAGGGGGCAACTTGAAGACAGGACCCTCAGCTTATATTAAATAACTATTAACCCCCGCTTTCCTTTTTTTATGATCATCTTTGTAGGTAGCGACAACCCTCCCAGACTTAGTTAGTTAGCTGGTTTGCAAGCTTGAAGGCTGATTGTGCTACGGCTGAAATTCCAAATTCACTCGTCACAGTGTCACCAACCATGAATAGATTTGGAATACATGTCTCGTGTGGGTTTAAGCCAGCAAAATGAGGAGGCTTTTCCAGACCCATTACCATTCCCAGCTTGCGTCGAGTTTGATCGTAGTAGATTCGTGGATTAGCGGTTTCGATAACTTCTATTCCAGCGCCAAGCTCCGGGACAGCCGAATGTAACCTTGCCCAAAGAGCTTCAAGCGTTTGTTGGTCCCGTGCCTCATAGTCTTCTTCACTGGTTTGAAAAGAGAACCACGGAGCAACTTCGGTCGCGGCTTTGATTGTCGCCGGCCACTTGCCTTCCAGACTCCGTTGGCCAATTGAAAACGTAATTTCGTCAGAGATGTTCTGCTCGGCCGAATCTTTATCAAGTGCGACGAGAAAGTTGCGAGCGGGTAACCGTGCAGCGGCAGACTCTTCAACAGCGGCGTAGATAACGTACGCACCTCTAGTCTCGAGCTTCGCCAATTCAGTTTTGATAGTCGATGGAGTCCTGTTTAGTCCAACCAACTTTCCGTAAGTATCCCAGACTGTCAGGTTGCTGATGATGGCGTGTTTAGCGAACACTCGTTCGCCGCTTAGAAGATCAACGCCGACAGCGGTTCCTTTATCGTCGTAGGCGAGACGCAGGACTGGAGTGTTGAAGCGAACCAGGCCGCCTGTCAGCCTGATCGCTTCCGCAAGAGTTTCAGCAAGAGCCGATATACCTCCAGCAATCGAATAGAGATCACAGCGCGGCAAACTCAATGCGCCGCAAGCTTGAAGAAAAGGACAACGGTCGATACTTGTATGCAGAAAGGCTTGGAGTTGCGCATCGATGAAACGTTGAAATCGAGGAGAAGTATCTGAAGCAAGGCTGAGTGCTGTTCGCGTTTCCGCTGCTACGAAGTCGTCTGGCAACTGACTCTTAGGACGTAGCCGCTTGAATGCTTTGCTGAGAAACCCACTTGAACGAACGGAAGAGGCTCTTAGTGAACTGGCTTGACTGCTTCGGCTTACTAGCTGGTAGAAATCAACTGCTGCTTGAGCGCAATCCGGGAATGCTGTACGCAACTGTTCATCGAAGGCGGCAGTTTCTTTCTTTAAGGCGATGTCACTATCAAATCTGATCACATAGTCTGAGTCGATCAGCATCGCTTGAGGCTGTCTTGTCGGCAGTTCGGCAAAAATCTGATCGTAAATATCACCGCCTCCCCACGAGGTATAAAGTCCCATCCCGGGCTCGAAGTCATAACCAGAGAATTCAATTTTTCCGATGCAGCCGCCTGCCTGTGACTGTCTTTCGAGAAGACAGGTCTTGACTCCGCGAGCTGACAACAAAGCCGCTGCGGTGAGACCACCAATGCCGCCGCCAACTACGACAACGTCGTACATAGCTTAGAAGACGTGACGCAGAAGCCAAGCGATGATTGCGGGCGCAGGCTCAACCTTCTCGGTTTTTTCAACAAATGGTTGCAGGATGAGGTAAAGAGACTGAAGTCCGTTGAAGACGAGATGAATGAGAACCGAAGGCAATAATCTGTCACTCAATGCACGAACAACTGTCAGCGCAATACTCAGGATACTAATGACGGCGATAACGCCGAGATTGTTCTTGTACTGAAGGACGTGAACGCCGGCAAACATTACCGACACGATGGCAATTGCTCCGCCCATTCCGATGACCCGCTGAAGAGCCGGATACAACATGCCGCGGTAAATAATTTCTTCAACCAGCGGTGCAGTTGCGACCGCAAGGAACGCCGTGGCGAGTCGCGCTTGAAACGAACTTTCTATTAGTCGATCCAAGTCCGTCTTACCGCCGCCCAGGAAACTCGTGATCAGGACCCCTATGCCTAACAACACCATTGCCAGAAATATACAGATGGCGATGCCCTGCAGTGGCGCAACTCCTGGTGGCCAGGAAAACCGCAATGTTGGCCAGAATGGTTTTCGTCCCCAACCAGTCACAAGTGCCCAGGCAAGGAGTAGCGTGAGCGCGTGCGCCGGAATAACGCCAACGATCGACAGCAGTATGAACGTTTTGTCCTGGCCGAGTGCTTCTGGTGTTGGAGCACCAGAATGAACGAAGAGGTAAACAAAGTAGGGAAGGAGAATGATCAATGGAACGAGCAGCAAGAGAGCAATACTTCCCACCCACGCCAGGAAGGCTTTGCCCATATCCCACCAGGCAGTGTCCTCTTTGGTAGGGAAGATAGGTGGAGGCGGATAATTTTGTTCAGAATGAATCTCAGGCTCGAGAGGCGCTTGGCTTGGGAGTGGAGAAGGATCGCTTGTAATCACTGATCGAGTTTAGGTGAGTTGCTTTCGGATGGTCAACTAAGATGTTGATGCAGTCCCGATCGATATGCTTAGCTTCTCGTCGGATCGCTATTAAACCGACAAGCTAAAGCATGTCGGACATTACACCGCAGGGTAACTCGATTCAAATAGAGGAGAGCCAATGCGCGGTGCAGCGAGCATCAAGCCGATTATTGTCTTCGCGTCTTCAATCTCTCCATCAGAAATCATTTCCAATGCTTCCGTAAGAGTCAGTCGCACAACTTCGATCACTTCGTCTTCATCAAGTCGCTGACTAGTCTCAGTAAGTTCAGTCGCGAGGTAGACCCACATTTTCTCTTCACAAAAGCCTGGTGAAACAAAAAACTCGCTCAACTTTTCCATCTTGCCGGCGACGACACCGAGTTCTTCCTCAAGTTCACGGGCCGCGCCGACTTCAGGCTTTTCGCCTTCGTCCAGAGTGCCTGCGGGTATTTCGAGTAAGTACCGCACCGCCGGATGACGATATTGTTTGACGAGCGCCACTGTTCCGTCTGCGAAAACTGGAACAATCACTGCGCTGCCAGGATGGCGGACCACATCTCTTTGGTAGATGAGCTCACCTTCCTGAATAGTATCGACAGTCACATCAAACACGCTGCCGTCGAATACCTTGCGACTATTGAGGACCCTAGGTAACTCTTGATCTGTTGTTGACATAGTGACTCTTTCAACTTATGCGCTCACACTCTCAGAACGATTGATAATTAGACTTCGTGTTTCGCCGATTAGGTAAAGAGATCCGGTAACGCAAATCATGCCAGACGATGCTGTCGTTTGCGTCGCGAGATTAATTGCCTCAAGGCTCGTAGCGACGTTCTTATTCTGACCTCGGTCAAATTTCTTTGCGATCTGGTTCAATTTTTCAATGGATGCAGCCCGGGGATTTTGAATAGGGGTCAGGATGAGTTGGTCGGCCAATGGAAACAGTACTTCGGCGATCTCTTCGATTCGTTTGTCGCGCATGGCCCCGAAGATCATCGTCAGCGGACGCCTGGCAAACTCTTCGAGGAAACTCTGAAGCGTTCGTGCGCCGGCGACATTGTGGGCGCCATCCAAAAGAAAAGCCGGGCGAGCGCTAATTAGCTCCAAACGGCCTGGATGTCGTGCACTCTCCAGTCCCGTAACGATAGCGGATTGAGAAATACTGAATCGTTGTGTTCTGAGAATTTCGGCTAACTGAATCGCCAACGCGGCGTTTTCGATCTGGTGTCGACCGCGAAGTCCAAGCCAAATCTTTTCATAACGCCTCGTCGACGTCTCAAACGTTACCTGGCATCTGCCGTCTGCAGACATCTGATCAACTTTGAAGTTGATGCCGCTGAGCAGGGGCTCGACGCCCACTTCCTCGCAACGTTCAAGAATCACGTCGAGAACTTCAGGTTCTTGTGGAGCAACGACCACTTTCATGCCAGGTCGAATGATCGCGGCTTTTTCGGCAGCAATCTCTTCGAGCGTATTGCCAAGATACTCTTCATGGTCAAAAGCAATTTGAGTTATTGCGCAAACCTGAGCGTTGGCTGCAGTCGTGGAATCAAGTCTGCCACCCAGACCTGTTTCGAGGATGGCGTGGTCGATCTGAGCTTGCCGAAACGAAACGAGTGCGATGGCGGTGACCTGTTCGAAGAATGTCGGAAGAGCTTCAATCTTTCTGTGCTTTAAGAGTAGCTCTGCGGCCGTGCGCACTTCGGTTGCGTGTTGGGCAAACTCTTTACCAGATATTTCAGTGCCGCCAATCTCGATTCGTTCTGTAATCGAATGAAGATGAGGTGACGTGTAAAGACCCGACTTGATTCCTGCACTCCGGCAAATGGCGTTGAGAAAGGCTGCAGTTGAACCCTTTCCATTTGTTCCTGCGATTTGGACGGCGGGGAATGATCGCTCTGGATTGCCTAGCTCACGCAGGAGTAATTCGGTATTACGGAGCCCCAGTTTAATGGTGAGGGTCTCGTGTCCGAGGCTGAGAAGATGTTCGACTGCTTCCTCGAAATACATTTCGTGCATCAGGGCCAGTGTGTACCTGTCGGCAGAAACAGGAACAAGCTCCTGCTGGACCAGCTTGCAGTCGCTCCTGATTCTGTAGACGAGAGATTGAAAACTATTTTCGAGAAATGGCGCGACGTCGTGCCCGCTCGATGTCCGACTCACCGTGTATTTCGGGATTCATCATAAAGTTGAGCAGCTTTGTGATGTGCGCGCGCTGTTCACGGCGATCAATGATATCGTCAATCATGCCATGTTCAAGGAGGAATTCGGATCTTTGAAAGTCCTTCGGCAGTTTCTGGCGGATCGTTTGTTCAATTACACGCGGACCGGCGAAACCGATCAGTGCTTTTGGTTCAGCAATGATCACGTCACCAAGCATTGCAAAACTTGCAGTGACTCCACCGGTGGTCGGATCAGTAAGAACTGAGATAAAAGGCAGACGAGCTTCGTCGAGTGCAGCAAGCGCAGCCGAGATCTTAGCCATCTGCATCAGCGAAAGCGTCCCCTCTTGCATACGCGCACCACCTGACGCAGAAAAGATGACGACGGCGCTACGCTCCTTCATGGCCCGTTCAATTAATCGGGTTACCTTTTCACCAACCGCGGAGCCCATGGAGCCCCCTATGAAAAGCATATCCATCGCGCCGGCACATACCGGGTGATCGCCAACAGTTCCGCGCGCACTGATTATGGCTTCCGGGAGTCCCGACGATTCCTTCGCCAACAATAGTCGTTCGGGGTAAGGCTTACTATCAGCAAACTCAAGTGGGTCAATCGAGATGACCTCATTATCGAGTTCCTCAAATTTGCTGTCGTCGAATAACAACGCAAGACGTTCGCGTGCGCCGATGCGGAAGTGGTGACCGCAGTGTTTGCAGACCTGTAAACCGTCGTCGAGTTCACCTTTAAAGAGATGGGCCTCGCAACCATCGCACTTGACGAAGACATTTTCCGTCTTTACCACTCGCTCATCAGGCGGAACAGCCTCTATTCGCTTTGTCTTTTTATTGAACCAGGCCATTTAGATGCGTTTCAGGTTAGCACATGAAGGAGGAATTTCGAATTTGGATTGCGGATTTCGGATTGCGGATTTCGTGTCGTGAGCAAACTTTTTGATAATTAACGTGAATAACGTTAGCAATCCGCAATCCCCAATCCGAAATTCTTCTTTTGCTCCACCACACACGAAATCCGCAATCCCCAATTCCAATTGCGAAATTCTTAGAACTCAATCCCTTGCTGTGCGCGAATGCCTGACGTGAAGGGATGCTTTATTTCAGTCATCTCGGTCACAAGGTCTGCTGCTTCGATCAACTCAGAGGGAGCATCGCGACCAGTAACTACGATATGTAAGGCTGGTTGTGAGGCACGAGCTGCCTTCAACTCTTCGACAATCTCACCGACAGGTAGCCACTTGTAACTCAACACGTAGACCAGCTCATCAAAGACGAGCATGTCGTAGTCTCCCGACCTCAACTTTTCGACGCACATATCCCAAGTGTCGCGAGCGGTTTTAAGATCCTGTTCCGGATTCTTTGTATCCCACGTGAAACCGTCACCCATCGTATGCACTTCGATCCCAAGCTTCGCCGCGGAGTCATGTTCTCCATAACGATCACTCCGCGACTTCATGAATTGGATCATGCAGCACTTCAAGCCCCTTCCGGCTGCGCGCATCATGAGTCCAAGTGCACAGGTGGTTTTTCCTTTGCCGTTTCCCGTGTGAACAATCAGCAGACCTCGCGTCTGTTCCTGATAATCCTCGCGGCGCCACTTGTATTTCTTTTCCTTGGTCGACATCGAACTAGACGGACATCACGTCAGAATCTTTGAGCGCGTCTTCAGTAATGTCTTTCGATCCGTTGGCGCGCTTCACCGCATCCTGTAAAAGAGCAATGATCTCCGATTCCACCTCTTCCCAGTTTCCTCTCAAGGTGCAACCAGCCGCGTTGCGATGACCACCGCCTCCGAACTTTTCTGCCACCTTAGCGACGTTTACCTCGCCTTTGGAACGAAGGCTCGTGCGGTAGATGCCTGTTTCGCACTCCTTCAACATTGCCACTGCTTCCACTTCTTCCACAGTGAGCGGGTAGTTCACAAAACCGTCGGCGTCCTCGTCAGATGCATGTGTTTGCTGCTGCATCTCGAGCGACTGACGCATACAAGCAACGCGGCCGGTTTCATCGCGTCGCGCCGTAGACAATACGGCACCCATCAACTCGATTCGGCTCCAGGGATAACTGGCGAACACTGCTTCCGCCGTCTTGGCCGGTTTTACCCCGGTACGAACCAGTTCGGATGCGACCTTGAATGTTCGTTCAGTAGTGTTTGAGTAGTGAAACGAGCCGGTGTCGGTGATCAGTGCTGTATAGACGCACTCGGCGATCTCTTTTGTGACTCTTACGCCGGTTGCCTTACACAGGTTGTAGATCATTTCACCAACTGCGGATGCAGTGGAATCTATCCAATTGATCGTTCCGAAGAGAGCGGTCGTGGAGTGATGATCTATATTGACCACTACCTGCTTCTCGAGATCGATCAGTCCCGGTCTTGTAATGTCGGAACATTCAATAACGAAGACCGCGTGGTAAGTAGGATCCACCGCAGGAAGCACGCGAACATCCTGGGCACCGGGAAGCTGTTGATATGCATGCGGAACAGGATCCCGCATGATGACTTCGACATCCTTATCAAGTGCTTTCAATAACCAATAGAGACCGAGTGACGAACCCAAACTATCGCCATCCGGACGAATATGTGAGGTGATCGCGAAACGTCGTTTCGATTCGATCAGCTCAACTACTTGACTAAGCATTTATTGTTTAGGATGAAGAATTTCGGATTGCGGATTTCGGAATGCGGATTTCGTCTACCGGAGAACACCCCTGGATCTCAAGTTCATTAAGACGAAATCCGCAATCCAAAATTCGCAATCCGAAATTCCTCAATCCTGATCCTTTCCTTTACTTTCCCATTCTTTTTCGATCTGCATTAGCAATTGATCGACGCGTTCGCCTTCTTCTTCGACTCGATCACGCACGAAATGTAGTTCTGGAGTTCGTGGAAGATTTAGTGATAACCCGAGTTGCTTGCGCACGTAAGGCGCGGCGTGTTTCAGAGCTGCGAGCGCGGACTTGTGTTCATCTTCGTTGCCGGCGATGGTTACATAGACTTTTGCGTCACGTTTGTCACTAGAAAGGCGAACATCAGTTACGGTAACCATCGTTAGTCGCGGATCTTCGAGTTCGTACCCGACGATCTGGGCAATCTCCTCACGAATAGTGTCCGCAACCCTTTCAGTACGACGCATAAATCCTGCAAGCAGTAACAGGCGGCAGAAGTAGCTTAATCAACTGCCTTCCGCCGCCGTACTTGCTTCCTATAGTTCAGTCGCGGCTACGCGCTCAACGACGTACGCCTCAATCTGGTCTCCAACTTTGACATCGTTGAAATTTTCCAAACTGATGCCGCATTCAAATCCTTCGCGAACTTCCGACACGTCATCCTTAAACCGGCGTAACGATGCGATGTTACCTTCCCAGCTCACAACGCCGTCCCGGATCAAACGAGCACGGGCATTGCGACGTATGAGACCGTCAATGACCATGCAACCGGCGACAACTCCGGCCTTCGGTACGCGAAACACGTCGCGAACGTCAGCCTTGCCAAGGATCTTCTCCTTCTCGATTGCTTCGAGCATGCCGATCATCGCGGCGCGAATTTCTTCTTCAACCTTGTAGATGATGGAGTGAAGACGAATATCAACAGATTCCTGTTTCGCAACATCCGCTGCGCGTGCTTCTGGCCGAACGTTGAAACCGATGATGACTACGGCAGACGAAGATGAACCCGCCTGTGTCGCAGACCCGAGTAGAACGTCAGATTCGGTAATTGCACCAACGCCCGATCGAATTACTTTTACCTTGACGCGATCCGTCGAAAGCTTCTGTAACGTCGATTTCAGAACTTCCACGGAACCCTGCACGTCTGCCTTGATGATTACCAACAGTTCTTTGACTTCGCTTTCACCTAACGCTTCGATACCTCGTTTAGTTGTTTGCAGCAGTGTCGCTTGTCGACTCAGCATTTGACGATGCTGTGATATTGACTGGGCCTTCGAGATGTCTGAAACAACCTGGAAGCTTTCACCGGCCTGCGGTACACCTTGCAATCCTAAAACTTCAACCGGCGTGGCTGGCCCAGCTTCCATAATTGGTTCGCCGCGATCGTTGAACATCGCTCGGACTTTGCCCGATATCTGACCGACGATGAAAGGCTCGTGGACCTTCAGAGTACCTTGTTGAACCAGGACAGTGGCTACGGCTCCACGACCGCGATCCAACTTCGCTTCGAGAACAACACCTGATGCCAGACGAGTAGGACTCGCGCGAAGATTGAGAATGTCTGAGGTCAGCAAAATCGTTTCGAGCAGAGTATCGAGGTTTTCTCGTTTCTTAGCAGAAACTTGAACCATCTCAGTCTCGCCGCCCCATTCGAGAGGCGACAGGCCTTGTTGAGAAAGCTCTTGTCGAACTCGATCAGGATTTGCATCCGGCTTGTCGATCTTGTTGATAGCAACAATGATTGGCACGTTTGCCGCTCGCGAGTGCTCGATAGCTTCAATCGTCTGCGGCATCACGCCATCGTCAGCTGCGACGACCAATACCACAATGTCGGTGGCCTTAGCACCACGAGCGCGCATCATTGTGAACGCCTCGTGACCAGGCGTATCTAGAAACACTACGCGCCGAGTTTCACCGGGACTGTCGGGACTGGGAACCTGAACGCTGTAGGCGCCGATGTGCTGAGTAATGCCGCCCGCTTCGCCGGCAGCAACGTCTGTTGTTCGAATCCCATCGAGTAGAGACGTCTTACCGTGGTCGACGTGGCCCATTACTGTAACGACTGGAGCCCTGGGTAACTCGACATCGTCAGCGTCTGTAGCTATCAATTCCTCGAACTCTTCCTCGGCAACCATTTCTTCAAACGGCACAAAGGAGACGTCGTAACCGAATCGCTTACCAAGATCGGAAGCAACGTCGTCCATTAGCGGTTGATTGATAGTCGCGAAGACACCACGTTGCAGCAGCAACGTGACAACATCCTTCGGTTTGATACCGAGCTTTTCCGCAAATTCCTTTACTGTCGAACCTTCGATCAATCGAACTGATTTGAGTTCACCGGTCTGCGGCATTTCGAGCCTGCCGGCAATTCGGTCCTCAAGCGAAAGCGCTCTTGGTGGTGGAATGAAGTCACCTTTATCAAACCGTCCGGCCTTTCCTTCAATCTTTCGACCGCCTCGCGGACTGCTCCGTCGGGAGCGACGTCGGCCTGCATCTGGTGGCGGAATGTAAGTGGTTTGAGGCGTCGCCGTTTCACCCGGCGTTCCCAGGCGCTCCGCGCGAGGCAGTGAAGGTCTCTCTCTGACTCTGGCTCTGTCAGCTTTGTCTCTAGTGGGAGCAACGACTGGAGGTGGCGGCGGAATTGGAGCGGGCGCGCGCTCTCCAGGTCGAATGCCGGCGTTTAATGCGGCAGCGGTTGGGCGTAACACACGCACCTGACGTGATGGTGCTAATGGCATGGTTCTGACTTCAGGGGTGTCTGCTGCAGCAACGGGCTCAGCAACGATTTCCTCCGGTTCTTCAAACTCGACCTCTTCTATCGGTTCTGCGATGGCGGTCTCAGCGACGATTTCGGCTGGTTTCTCAGCGCGAGCCGCCGGAGTCAACTTCTTAACAAGCCTCGCGGGTATCGATGGCCTGGGAACTACCGGTTCTGTCGCAACAGGCTCGGGGGCTGCATCGGGAGCGGCAACGATCGGCTCTGGCTCATCAGCTTCGACCTCAGGTTCATCTGGCGCAGGTGCCGGCTCAGCCGGCATTGTTGCGCGTTTGACGACCTTCACGGCGCGCTTAACGGCTGTTTCTTTCTTCGGAAAGTACTTATTCCGAATCTTCTCTGCCAACTCCTTGGAGACTGAGTTCGAGGGCACACTCACATCGACACCTTCGCGGCGAACTTCTTCAATCAATCGCTTTGTGTCGAGCTTTAGCTCTTTGGCGAGATCGTAAATGCGAACTTTCGAGGAAACTGTCATGCAATCCTTCTGGACGCTCGGCGTCCCGACAACTTCAAAGTGATTAAGAACTCGCTCTTAACCACCTTCAAAGCATCGGTCAGAAGGGCGACGCGTGACAGTGGTGGCGGAGCGAAAAACGCAAACAGGCCAAGTGTGCCGGATTTGCGGTATTACAAATGTGCTGCACCAATCGAAGCATCACTGCTTCTCGTTGTCCGTACTCCCGCTGGGTGCAGCATCATCAAAAGCTGCGGGAGTCGGGTAGGTTGCTTCGTCAGACTCTTCTTCAGAAGCAATTTCTTCGTCGCTTGCCATTACTTCGGCAGCGATGTTTTCTACGTTTTCGAGACCCGGAATTTCAGTGGCCCCTACGTCCGGCGCTGGAGTAATCGTATCCGGGCGTAAGTCGCGGCCCGGCTCCTGCAAAACGATCTCTTCAGACCCCAATGAAATGTCTGCCGTCAACGAAGTAGGATCGTGAGGATCAACCTCTACAGCTAAAGCACCCGTCTCAACTGCCTCGTCGTAACCCTCGGCGGTCATTTCGTCGGAAGGTTCAACCTCGCGAGCCTCGATCGATTCATCAAGTTCGGCTGATACTGCGTGAGTCTCGGCTTGTTCTCCCGCTGCACCTTCACCCTGCTCATCACCAGTTTCAGCTTCGGGATGCAACGTGCGATCGCGCATAGCAACAACAGCCTTCGCAGCCTCGAGGATAACTTCAGCTTCGTCGAGGCTCAGATCCAGAAACTCGACGAGATCGTCGACATTTGTATGAGCGAGTGCGTCGATATCATTGATGTCGTGCGTTGCAAGTGTTTCTGCCTGAAGCGGAGTCACACCCTCTATAACTGACAGCGGAACTGCTTCCCCGGAGGCGATGAGTGCCCCCATCTGTTCCGTGACTTCGCGTTTGATCTCTTCTTCGCTGCGAATATCAATGTTCCAGCCGACCAGTTTCGTAGCAAGCCGAACGTTCTGTCCGCGCTTTCCAATCGCCAATGAAAGTTGGTCCTCGTTCACGATGACCTCCATCTGACGATTTTCAATGTCGGTGATTCTGACTTGGTTTACCTTGGCGGGTGACAAAGCGTTTGCAGCAAAGACGGACGGTTCATCTGACCATTCAATGATGTCGATCTTTTCGCCGCGGAGCTCACGAATGATTGCCTGAACGCGTGAACCTTTCATACCAACGCAAGCACCGACAGGATCAACGTCTCGCTCGTTCGACATGACTGCGATTTTCGCGCGCTCACCTGGTTCACGAACAGCTGACTTGATAACGACGGTGCCGTCATAAATCTCTGGTACTTCCATTTCAAACAGTCGCAGCAATAGTTCCGGAGAAGTGCGTGAAACCTCGACTTGTGGGCCTTTGGATTCTTTGGAGACGTTATTAATAACGACGCGGATTCGTTCGCCCTGGTTCCACTGTTCACCGCGTGATTGTTGTGAGCGAGGGAGAATTGCTTCGAGATTGCCGAGGTCTACGATGATGTTGCCGCGTTCGAATCGCTTCACATAACCGTTTACGAGATCGCCGATCTTATCGATGTATTGTTCGTAAACATTGCTGCGGACTGCGTCGCGTACCTTCTGGAACAGAATCTGTTTTGCCGTTTGAGCGGCAATACGTCCGAGTTCCTCCATTGGTAAGGGAAGCAGAAGGGCATCGCCCAGCTCGACTTCGTCACCCGCTAATTCGCGAGCTTCGTCGATTGAGAGTTCCGTCGCCGGGTTTTCGACTGCATCAACGACGACTTTTGACGCCGACAATTCAATGCCGGTTTCAGAGTTCCAGTCGACTTGAATGTCTTCGCCCGACTTAAATTGTTTCTTGGCCGCTGCACGAACGGCTTCTTTCATGGCGTCGATTACCAGGTCACGTTCAATACCCTGTTCCTGGCAAAGCGCCTCAATGTTTTGTGCTATCGATGAACTCATGAAACTCTCTTTATCTCAGTGGCTCGACGCCAGAACGTAAGTATCCGCGTCGTTGAGCCTATTCAATTGTTATGGTTGCAATCAGCGCAACGTGTAAAAGGAAGTCATCGACCACTCTTGCGAAGCTCACTGCTAACGTCTACCTCGAGATTCGCCTTGGTAATGATATCGAGCGGTATTCGCACCTTCCCATTTGTCCGATCGTCAAAGAGCACGTCACTGCCATCAACACCCAGCAAACGACCGCGAAAATTTCGCTGCCCGTCTATTGGCTGGCGAGTTTTCATTTTGGCGTCACTGCCGGTAAAGCGCTCGTAATCGGCTCTTTTGTACAGGCCGCGCTCAAGTCCAGGTGATGAAACCTCCAACGTGTAAGACGCGTGGATAAAGTCTTCAACGTCGAGCATCGTACCCAGATGGAGACTCATTTCCGAGCAATCATCGTGGGTAACACCCTGCGGCTTATCAATGAAAACACGAACAATCGGCTTGTTCTCGGGGCCTGCAACCTCAGTGTGAACCAACTCCATGCCGTGGTCGATTGCCACCTGTTCAGCGATTGCCTGAACCCTTTGCGCAATCGAATTTTCTGCCATCACCACCCCCGAGAGTTCTCTTGCCCAAAAGAAAAAGTGGGCGCGAACCCACCGGACAAGACCCCGTGCCTTCGAGCAAGCTGTGGATTATACGGAAAGCACATGGTCGAAGCAACCGACCCAAGGCCCGGGTTCAAGCAAAAGCAAGCGCTACAATTGGGTTGATTTAAGCTGATTTTCTTGCCGCTGAAAGGATGAAATCGAGCGAGAGCCGGTCGTCCTCAGCGGGGAATAGGAGCACAATTAGCAGTAACGCCAACCGGGGGATTACATGCTCGTGAAACGGGTAGAGCGGTTCTTTAAGAAGATGGCCAAACGTCACAATGACAAGAACAAAACCCAGCCCAATAAGTGCGTCGCGAATCCTCAGGCCGATTAAGAGCAGCGCGCCACAGATGAGTTCGATGAATGGAATTACCGTTCCAGTCGCCCACAAAGACCATACAGGCAGAAAGGTATCCGCGAACGGAAGGAAGTACTTGCGCGCGTGGTCAAGAGGGCCTAATTGGAAAACTTTGTATACGCCCGCCATGAAGAAGATGAAACCCAGGATTTCCCGAGCAAAGAATATTGCCCAGCTTCGACGATTGGGAGGTTCCATTATTCAGTGCTTTCGTCTGGAGAGTCGGGGCTAATGTCGGTCTGATAAATTGAACTAGCCACCGAGTTTGCCTTTCACAATCTCGCTGACCACGCGACCGTCCGCATTCTTACCTGCTAAACCAGCCTGAGCGGCTTTCATGACCTTACCCATGTCTTTCATCGAGCTTGCACCGCTCGCAGCAATTGCTTCCGCAACAACCGCTTCGATCTCTTCGCGCGACGCTGCTTGCGGTAAGTACCCCTCGATGACCTGAATCTCGGCAGTCTCTTTGTCCACCAATTCCTGGCGACCTGCTTTTTCATACTGCTCGATTGAGTCGCGACGTTGTTTCACGAGCGAACGCAGCAGTCTGGAGATTTCTTCGTCATCAAGTTGTCCGCCTTTTTCAATCTGCCTGTTCATCATCGCCGCTTTCACCATTCTCAGTGTTGAGGTGCGCGGCGCATCTTGAGCTTTCATCGAAGCAGTTAAGTCAGCAATGATCTTTTCACTTAGTGTCATATCAATAACATCCTCACCTTATTCGCAGAATTCTCAGATTACGACGATTTGGAGTTTTGGCGAAACTCACAAGTTGATCACTCACGGCTCAAATCCCGCGACATTAAGCTCTCCCAGCAATTTCTCTCTCTCCATAAGCTTGAGCAACTCGGACGCAAGCAGACGATGACCCATGTTGTTTGGGTGAATCAGCTCGCCAAAGAATCCATCATTTGCGGGTGAAGCGGCTTCCGTTAATTCGAGGACCTCAAGGTAAGGAACCTTTTGTTCCTTCATGTTCGCTCGTAATGCTGCCCGGTATTGCTTCATCAACTCAGCTTCTGGCGGATTTGTTCTCGCGTCGCGATACGGAGCGCCGACCACTACGATGACAGCACCTCGACTTCGGACAAGGTTAACTATCTTTGAAAAGTTGTTCAGGTATTCAAGCTGAGAAACGCGTGACCCTGGATGTACTTGTCCTTGCGATGTCGGATTGCGACTTCGTAGCCAATGAGTCGCGTGAGCGAAAACCTGACTATGATCAATCAACCATCGGATCGCCACCGGATAGAAATCTGTTCGTATCGCGTCGCGGTCCGGAACGTCGCTAAGACTGGCATCGTTCCAACCAAAGCTTGCAATCACCATGTCAGGTTGAAGCCGGTTGATGTCGCGCTGCAACCAGGCGAATCCCTGGTGACTTGTATACCCGGGAACAGCCATTGGAAAAACTTCGATCTTGCGACTGGGATTTACCGAATGCAGATGCTTTTCAAGCAACATCGGAAACGGCAACGATTCATGATCGTACTCAGTTGGTTTATCGGGCCACACCGTAGGCACGCGATAACCAAAGGTAACTGAGTCTCCTAAACAGATTACTCGAAAAGTGCCTGCAGGTTTTTCGACGATGGGATAGTCAGCGCGAAAGTGCTGGCTGTTCGTAGAAAGGACAGTGAAATCCCAAACAACTTGATTGAGGTTTGGTTTGAGCCGCCAGAGCAGCAATGGATCGCCTTCAAAGATTCCAGCCTGCGCCGGATCGGCGACCTGCATTTTTTGTTGTGGAGTAGATACGAAGAGATCAAGACTCGAAACAGGCGCCATTGTGAAACGAGTCAAGAGCTCAATGCCGAACAACAGCAGTAGGAAGACGACATAGATTAAAGCGATGTAAATAAGGCGACGGCGAAGAGGGATGCGGGTTCGCGGTCTTTGTTCGGGTAGGTCTTGAGTCGTTGCAGCCGATTCACTCATTGGCCATGAATTGTCAGGTTGGGAAGGGAGACCCGCCCGCTATAAATTTTCCAGCAGCCGGCTCAAGCCTTTTAAGAATCACTTGCCGTTTCCATTCCGCTTCAAATGTCCATTCGATTTGGCGAGATAGTCCCGCAGGAATACCCCGGTGTATGACTCTCGGATCTTCATTATCTCTTCGGGAGTACCCGTTCCGACGACATAACCGCCCGCATCGCCACCTTCCGCGCCGAGATCGATAACATAGTCTGCAGTCTTAATTACGTCGAGATTGTGCTCGATGACCAACAAAGAACCGCCGGCATCAATCAACGCACGAAACGCAGCCAGCAGTTTGTTGATGTCGTCGAAGTGTAAGCCGGTGGTGGGTTCGTCAAAGAGGTAGAGTGTCTTTGCTCCTGTTCGTTTCAACAAGTGCGCCGCGAGCTTGATGCGTTGAGCCTCACCTCCGGAGAGTGTGGTTGCCGACTGCCCCAGCCGCAAATAGCCCAGACCAACATCATCCAGTACTTTCAAGCGATTCGTGATCTTCGGAACTTCGCGAAAGAAACTGATCGCTTCCCGCACAGTCATGCTCAAAACTTCGTGGATGTTCTTTCCTCGATAACGAATGTCGAGTATCTGCTGTTTGAATCTGGTTCCCTTACATTCTTCGCAAACAAGTTCGACGTCAGCCAGAAACTGCATCTCAACTGTGACAGTACCGTCTCCCTGGCAAACTTCACATCGACCGCCTGGCAAGTTGAACGAAAAGTGCGATGGATCAAAACCATGGGCCTGGGACTCGCGTGTTCCAGCAAACACTTCACGGATCGCGTCGTAGACTTTTATGTAAGTGACGGGGTTTGATCTTGGTGTTCTGCCAATTGGAGACTGGTCTACGAGAATCACATCGTCGATTAGCTGAGTCCCATCGAGCTTGTGAAAAGCACCGACGTGCCCTTGCCACTCGCCGCGTTGTTTTTTCAGACCCGCGTAAATGCAATCATGAATAAGAGTCGACTTCCCGGAGCCACTCACACCGGTAACGCAAACGAGCATATCAAGGGGGATGTCGACATTGATCGATTTGAGGTTGTGTTCTGATGCGCCCTGAATTGAAAGCTGTCGCTTCTGAACTGCCCGACGTTGTTTCGGTTCCTTGATCTCCGCATCGCCGCGAAGGTAACGCGCTGTCAGCGAAGATTCATCCTTCAGCAGCCCGGCAAAATCCCCCTCGTACATGACGCGACCACCCAATTCGCCTGCTGAAGGACCAATATCCAAAATATGGTCGGCTGACCTCATCATTTCAGCGTCATGTTCGACGACCAGCACCGTATTGCCGATGTCGCGGAGATTCTTCAGGAGGCGAATCAGTCGATCGTTGTCACGTGGATGCAGACCGATGGAAGGTTCGTCGAGCACATAGAGAGCGCCGACCAATGACGAGCCGAGGTTTGTTGCCAGTTGAATTCGTTGTGCTTCGCCACCGGAAAGAGTGGAGGCCAAACGATCAAGCGTCAGATAATCAAGACCAACTTCAACCAGAAATCTAAGCCTGCGCTGAACCTCAAAAAGTATTCGTTCCGCGATAGCTTCCTGTTCGTTGGAAAGTTTTAGTGTCGCAAAAAACTCGTCAGCCTCCTTGATCGAAAGAGCACAGACTTCGGGCAGAGTCCTGGTTGCAACCTTGACGTCTCGTGCCTCCTGCCGCAGCCGTCCTCCATTACAGTCAGGGCACAATGTGTAGCCACGGTACTTCGAAAGAAACACACGCACATGCAGCTTGTATTTCTTTGTTTCCATCCATTCAAAGAATCCGCGTACACCGGACCATTCGGCTCGGCCCTCGATGATCGCTTGCTGATCTTCTTTCGGGAGTTGGATGAACGGCGTAGTCAGGGAAATCTTTTCTGCTCGACAGAACTGCTTCAATTCGTTCATCGCCCACTCGTGTTGCGGTTTTGTCCATGGCTCGATCGCACCTTCTTTGAGCGACAAACCAGGATTGGGAATCACAAGATCGAGATCCAGGCCGATGGTGTTACCGAAGCCCTGACAAGTTGGACATGCCCCGTACGGGTTATTGAAACTGAAGAGTCGAGGCTCGGGCGTGGCGTAGACCGTATGGTCGTATTTGCATTCAAAGCGTTCTGAGAAATGAAATCGCTTCGGTTCGGATTCGGCTGTTTGGATCAGCGCTGTTCCGTGTCCTTCCTGAAAACAAATCTCCAGTGAATCAACCAGGCGTTGCCGAACATCCGAGCGTGCGGTAAGCCGATCGACCAAAACGAACACATCCTCGAAATCAGTGCGGTTGTAGTCATCAGGTGAAGTTAATTCGAGAACTTGACTATCTAAGAACAAGCGGGTGAATCCTCGTTGCATCAAGCTCATCAAGTGAGCAACGACAGTATTTCGTAGGGCGAGTTGTTTCGGACGCCGGCTGGACTTCGGTTTCGTCTTTTCAGAGAGTTCTGTTGCGAGACCGGACGCGGCAGGAAACATGACGTAAAAACGCGTTCCGTCGCTCAGGTCGTTCAGCACTTCGTCGGCGATTGATTCAGGCGAATCTCGATAAACCTGACGTCCACAAACGCGACAGAAGGTCTGCCCAACGCGGGCGTACAACAAGCGAAGATAGTCGTGGACTTCAGTTTGAGTGCCTACCGTCGAACGCGGGTTACGCGTGGAGTTCTTCTGTCGGATCGCAATGGCCGGAGCAATTCCACGAACTTCGTCGACGTCCGGTTTGTCCATTCGTTCCAGAAACTGGCGGGCGTAGGCAGACAACGATTCAACGTAACGTCGCTGTCCTTCAGCGTAAATCGTGTCGAAGGCAAGGGACGACTTCCCAGAACCACTAACGCCCGTAACTACAGTCAACTGGTTGATAGGGATGGAAAACGAAACGTTCTTGAGGTTATTAACCCGCGCTCCCCGGACCTGAATGGCTTCTTCTGGCATATTTCTAAGGCTGCGTCCCACGGATAAGAATCTGGGCGTGATCGCAAACCTCGAATGATAGCGTAGGGAGGAACCATGACGCTAGCGGACCTATCGGCAGGAGCTTTGTGATTGGAACTTTGTACTTTGAGCTTTGTGCTGTGAGTCTCCACTCCATTGAACTCTTTGGATAGCGAGCCTGGCCGCTTTCGTAAAGCTAAAGCCTGAACAAAGG
>DATEXA010000333.1:0-14824 GCA_035257465.1 Pyrinomonadaceae bacterium
TAACACTTAACCGACAAGCTGAAGCTTATCGGACATCGGCGTAATCTGTGGATGATTTTTTTTGCTTACCGAGTCTTGTAAAACGAGAGTGCGGAGTCGCCTTGCTTCAACATTCGGGTTCGTTGGAGCTTGCCAATCGATTCCGGCAGATGGTTCTTATAGTAGTGTTCGACCACAAGTAGCCCATCCGCGTTGAGCAATTCAACTGCGTGTGAGTTGAGAAACTCGAGCACACGAAGATAGTTGTCTTTGTAAGGTGGGTCGAAAAAGATGATGTCCCAGGCTGGAATTTTTCTGGTGACCGCTTGATGAAGGAAATCTGAGGCCTCTGAGTTGTAGACATCTGTTTGTTCTTCCGGAACGCGACACATATCCAGATTTGCCTCGATTAACCCACACATCTTTCGTGACCTGTCGACAAACGTTGCATACGCTGCTTCTCTCGATAGTGCTTCGAGCCCGACAGCTCCTGAGCCGGCGCAAAGATCCAAAAAACGCGTGCCATTTATTCGCGGAGCGAGAATATTGAAAAGAGTTTCGCGCAGTCGATCCGACGTTGGCCGCACGTCGAGGGAAGGGGGACTTCTGAGATGTCGACCACGATAAATGCCGGCGATGATTCTCAAAGTTCAGTATGATCCAGTAGTGACACAGACTTCAGTCTGTGGCCGACAGTTGCAAACGCTTCACAGACTAAAGTCTGTGCCACATATTACCCAACGCTCGCCAGGCCATAGCGATTCGTATCCGACAGGTACTCGATCATCCGCTGGGTCTGCGAGGAAGTTGCCTTCTCTGTCAGGTAATACTCCGCGGCAACACGCGCCTTCTCGAGAATCGCTTGATCACGAACCAGATTGCCAATTCGAAACTCAGGTAGTCCCGATTGTTTTGTGCCAAGGATTTCGCCAGGCCCTCGCAGTTCGAGATCCTTTTCGGCGATGACAAAACCGTTACTGGTTTTTGCCATGATGCCTAGTCGTTCCTGCGCAACAACGGTCTTCTTGTCGGTAGTCAGGAGAACGCAGAAGCTCTTTTCCGCACCGCGTCCGACTCGTCCGCGTAGCTGATGAAGCTGAGACAGACCAAAACGTTCAGCGTGTTCCACAATCATGACTGACGCGTTCGGCACGTCCACTCCAACTTCTATCACAGTCGTTGTAACCAGAATATTCGTTTTGCCGGAAGCGAAGGCCTGCATGACGTCATCTTTTTCAGCCGGCTTCATTTTCCCGTGCAACAGACCGACCGACAACTTTGGAAATACAGTGTCTCTCAGATATTCGTAACGCTGAGTGGCGTCGCGCAGATCCATCTTTTCTGATTCTTCGACTAACGGATAAACGACATACACCTGGCGCCCAGCCTTCACTTCACGCGATATTAGTCGTTTAACTTCCTGGCGCTGATCCTCGCCAACGACCATCGTTTCAATTGGAGTTCGACCGGGCGGTAGTTCATCAATGGTTGAAACGTCGAGGTCTCCGTAAACCGTCATTGCCAGTGAACGAGGTATCGGTGTAGCGGTCATCACCAGGACATCTGGATTGATCCCGCGCGCGCGTA
Organism: Pyrinomonadaceae bacterium; assembly: GCA_035257465.1. Lineage (GTDB taxonomy): Bacteria > Acidobacteriota > Blastocatellia > Pyrinomonadales > Pyrinomonadaceae > PSRF01. Next base: position 1,567 of record DATEXA010000333.1, read on the forward strand.
ACTCGGCTCTTTGCATTACACCAAACCTGTGTTGCTCGTCGATTATGACCAAACCAAGTCTCGAAAAAGAAACAGCATCCTGAATAAGTGCTTGCGTCCCGATACACGCGTGGATTTCCCCTTCCTTTAAAGCGGTTTGAAGTCGACGTTTTTCAGAAGCGCGCAATGAACCGGTTAACACTTCGACGCGATAAGGAGTCTTCGCGAGTAATCGCTTGATGTTTCTTCCATGTTGCTCCGCCAGGATTTCCGTTGGGGCCATCAAAGTAACTTGATAACCGTTTTCCATCGCCGCCATCATGGCGATAACTGCAACGATGGTTTTTCCGCTTCCAACGTCACCCTGCAAAAGGCGGTTCATCGGCGCCGAAGATTTCATATCGCCGAAGATTTGTGCGGTCGCAGTGCGTTGTGCATTTGTGAGCTTGAAAGGCAGGATTGACGAGATTGCATCCTTCACTGACTTGTCGATCTTAATTTTCCAATCCTTGGAGTCTTTGACTCGTTGACCTCGTTTGAGACCGATAGCGAAGGTCAGCCAGAAAAAGTCTTCAAAAATCATTCTGAGATGAGCTCGACTCCTCGCTCTCTCATAATCGGGCATCGATGCGTCTGTGGGTGGAAAATGGATCTCGCGAAAAGCCTGGGCGCGTCCGATGAGTTTAGCTTGTTGCCGCAGTTCAGTTGGCAACGTCTCGGCAATGTCTTTATCATCAATGTTCGCCAGAACTGCGTGCATGATTTCGCGAACGCGTTTCGAGTTGAAATCACCGAGCTTGCGATAGACCGGTACACGTCGACCCACATGAATAGCAGCGAGGGTTGGATCGCCGATATTGGCTTCAACCTGTTCAGAGTTTGCGTCGTCCGTTTGTTCGGTGTCTGTCGACGCCAGCATTTCCAACTCGTCCGCGGGACGATGAAGCTGTAGGGAGTATGTGCCTCGCCGCTTGTCCCATTCCCACTGACCAAAAGTTATGAAGCGTGCACCGCGTTGGAGTTTCTTTGTGTAGAACTGAATGATTTCATATGCGTGGCGCCCTGAAACGAACCACCAGACGACTACTTGCCTTCCACTCTTGTTATCGAGGTCAACTCCTGAGACTTCAAAAATGAAAAGTCGCGACTTTGAATAGACCGACTTCTTATTTCTAACTTCATAACCACCGGCATGTTTTACCTGGAGTTCGAGAGTGGCTTCCATACCGGCTTCGAGATCTTTTATTGTTGCGAGGTGGGATCGATCTTCGTAACGCATGGGAAGATATGACAACAAATCCTCGACCGTTGATTCGGTATAATGTTTCTTATTGGAGTGAGAAGCGACAGCTGCCGCAAGCTTGCGAGCGAGGTTTTGTCCTAACCGTGCGATCTTAAAGCTGTGAAGATCCTCAATTGAAGTGTTGAGGGAGATGGCACTGGGCATCGCACGGATCATAGCACCTTGGCTGCTCTTGTTCACTAGGGTCTAGCGCTTACCGAATTGGAACACCGCTTATCGCTCAAGCGTTTCCAAGTGAGGAGGCTTTATGGATAAGTGGGAACCGCTCATCGATCGCATGATACGTGAGTCCATGGAGCGGGGTGAGTTTGATAATCTGCCTGGCGCCGGTCAGCCACTTGACCTGGCAGAGAACCTTTATGAACCACCAGAGCTCAGGAGCGTACATCGTTTGCTCAGGAATGCTGGATTTGCGCCAGCATGGGTTGAGGAGCGAAAAGATATTGAAGCTCAATTCCAGGAAGCATATTCAAAGTTGAGCAGGGCTAAAGAGCTCTACTGCGTGACTGGCGACTTTTCGAACCATCATTGGCAAAGAGCGATGAAAGAGTTTCGTGAGTGTGTCGAGGAACTAAATCAACGAATCCGGGCCTACAATTTACGTGCGCCGGCGGCTGGATTTCATCGGACGATCATCGATGCTGATCAAGTGATTGGTGATCTAACAAACCAGCGTTAGGTTATTTTCGTGGGAGGCTGCGGAATGGCGAACTCGATCTCGGATATTAAACGCGACGAACTAAAGGCACTGCGTCAGGGGTTATTGAATTTGCACAAGATGTTGTTGGATTTGGAGCGGGTCGGGTACGAACGCGCCCGTGGACGGATCGGAAACAGCTATGAATTTCTACAGCTCGTGCTCAAGGATCCATGGTTCGACTGGCTGCACCGCCTATCAGAGCTGATTGTGCAGATCGACGAGAGCCTGGATACGCGTGACGAGGAACATCCAGTTACCGACGAGGATGCAACTGCTTTGCTGGTTCGTGCAAAAACGCTGTTGAGTCCAGCTGAGGAAGGTCCCGAGTTTCAAAAGAACTACTTCCTAGCGCTCCAGCAGTCTCCGGACGTCGTTTTACTCCATGCCGAAATAATGAGAGTGTTGGGGAAGGGCGGAGCTAATTGAGAGTTACTAACCTCCATTCACTAACCTTCTTGGAGTGCGGTGCCCCGGCACCGCTTTGATATGTCTGCTATTATGAATCTCGGAGGAACGAAATAAATGCCATATCCCGAAATCATGATCAAACCGATGCGTGAAGACTTAACGCGTCTTGGTGTTGAGGAACTAAGAACCGCTGAAGCTGTCGATGAAACTGTTTCCGGCAGCAAAGGGACACTGATGCTGGTGGTGAATTCGATTTGCGGTTGTGCCGCCGGAAAAGCCAGACCGGGGATTGCTCTCGCACTGCAAAACGAGATCAAGCCCGACAAGGTTGCGACTGTATTTGCTGGAGCTGATATTGAGGCCACGGAAAGAGCTCGCAGTTATTTCACGGGCTACGGACCTTCATCCCCGTCCATCGGATTATTGAAAGATGGCAAGTTGGTCTACATGCTGGAGCGTTGGCAAATTGAAGGTCGCGACGCAACGCAGATTGCCGGTGAACTCACGAAGGCGTTTGCTGAGTATTGCGAGGAGTAACAACCACCCGCCTCGCATCGTCTCCATCACCTGAAATCTTTATGCTCCAGACGTTGTCAGGCAACGGGTAGGGTCCCATCCTTTCTGCCCACTCAATCACAATCACTGAGGTTTCGTCAGCGAGGAGATCATCGAGGTCGACGGCATGCGCAGCACTTGCGCCTTCGTCGAGCCGGTACAGATCCAGGTGATAGAGTCGCAAGCGTCCGTCGTAAGGATTTACCAGAGTGAAAGAAGGACTCGTGACGTCTTCTTCTTCAATACCGAGTGCTGAGCAGATTCCTTTAACGAAGATCGTCTTGCCTGCGCCCAGGGGTCCACTTAATAGAAGAATCTCTCCTCCTTGCAGGCGTGCGCCTAATTGATGACCCAGGTTGAATGTTTGTTCCGGGGAGTCCGTTGTGAAGTCGCCGACTGGAAGATGCTCCGAACCTGACATGCTTATGGTTGTTCTCCGTCGCTGTCCAGGAAACGAATCGCTTCGCCGAAGTGCTCTCGAATGTCTGACGCGACCATGGTTCGCATCCCTAACTTGCGCGCAGCAAAATCGGCGGCCAGGCCACCGACATACAAAGCAGCGATCGTAGCTTCGAGCGCGTTCGCTTGTTGCTTCAAGCCTGCGAACGCTTGCGAAAGAAAGCCAGTAATCAATCCGGTAAGTGTATCGCCCGATCCCGCGGTGCCGAGTCCAGCGTTGCCGGTGGGATTTACAAAGACGCGACCATCGGGTGCGGCGACCAGTGAACGCGAACCCTTAAGAACCAAAATCACTTTATGAGTCGTGGCGAATTCACGTGCTGCGGCAACGCGTGCGGCCAATGCTGATCTATTGTCTGTTCCGATCAATCTCAACATCTCGCCTGGATGTGGTGTAAGAATCAGCGGATGTTGCTGTGAACCAGTCAGTGTAGCGGGCCACGGCGCGAGACAGTTCAGTCCATCGGCATCGATTACCACTGGCTGAGTTCGTCGCTCTACGACGGCATGAACAAATCGTCGAGTGCGTTCGTCGTCGGACGTCAAACCCGGGCCAATCGCAATCACCGTCGCTTTACTCGAGAGTTTTCTGAAGTGATCGATTGCATCGTCACTGACTACACCGCGATCAGTTTCGGCCAGAGCAGTAGTCATGACTTCGGGCATTAATCGTCCTGCAACTACCGATTGAGCCGAAGCCGGCGTTGCAACCGTAACCAATCCGGCGCCAGATCGCATTGCTGCATTGCCGCAGAGTGCGGCTGCGCCTGTGTAGTCTCGCGAGCCAGCGACGATTAAGGCGTGCCCATGAGTGTTCTTGTAGGATTCAGGTGTATAGCGAGTCGATATTAGCCAACGACGCACGTCATTTTCTTCCGATACAAACAGCGATGGTTTGGCGGCCTCAATCAACGATTCTGGTGATCCGATATTTGCGACAACGAGATCGCCGCAGAACTCACACGCAGGTGGCAACACGTTTGCAGGTTTGGGAGCTGTGAATGTGATGGTGATGTCGGCTTGGACTGCAGGCCCGATGGGGTTTGAGTTGTCAGCGTTAAGTCCTGATGGAATGTCGACGGAAAACACCAGTGGTCGGACACCGGAGGCACGCTCCCGGGCACTTCTGAGGAGTGACAAGTGATCGATGACTTTTACGAACACACCTTCGAGTGGTCGTGTTAAGCCAGTTCCGAACAGGGCGTCAACGATAAGGTCGTAAGTCTTTCGTGGCCTCGCGAGTTGTTCCCAAGTAGTAATCTCATCGCATTCCGAAAACGTTAGTGGTGCCGGTGCCGAAGATGATCCAGCTTCAAATGCCGCCAGCTGACTCACTGCCTCGAGATTGGTACGAGCGTCGCCGATAGTGTCGGCTAACTTGCCGAACAGGATTACGTCGCAGTGAACCCCGACTCGCGAAAGCCCTCGAGCGATGGCGGCTCCATCTCCTCCGTTGTTACCTTTCCCACAAAGAACCAGCGCTGTCTTGTATTCGAGAGTGTCGCCAAGTCGTGCCTCGATTGCTCCGAGACACGCCGTCGCGGCAGCCTCCATGAGGAGTAGGGATGGGGTGTGATATCTCTCGACGGTGAGGCGATCGATTTCGCGGATCTGTTCAGTAGAGATGACGGGTTGCACGAACTTGATGATAAGGAGCGGGGAACCAGACGGTCAATCGGGTTCAAAACCATCTCAGATTTCAGATCGCAGATCTCAGAATATTTTCAGCTAAGGAGCATACAAAAAGCCGGTCCAGACCGGCTTCCCCTCTCCCGTCTGCCGCTGCACCACCCGTCCGTTTTTTCCAGGATATTCAAGTAAAAGAACCAATGGCCTGATGCTTCCAGAAAAGGTGTAAAGAATTTTTTGGCGGCCGCAAATATTGTCTAAAACCAACGAAAGCGGTGCTTGGGCACCGCACTCCAAGCAGGTTAATGAAACGGAGTTACCGGGCAATGCGGAGAACCCGCAGGGCACGGCCAATTACGCGCTTTGACTCAGCTACCCCGAATAGGGCGGTCAGTCCGAAGTAAGTAAGTCCATAGCCTCCCAGCACCACGATGGCCATGATTAACGTGTGTCTGTGTCCCAGCAGGAGTCTGAGTCCCCAACCCACCGCTGCGCCGATTCCTGCCGCTGCCCAAAGCTTCACGACGTAAGACGAGGGCAAACCTGTTCGACCGATTCGACGGTTCAAGGTTTGGCGCAGGAGGATGAACTCAACCCAGCCAGCAATACCGGCCGACGCGGTTAAACCAGCCACCCCCCACTTTGGTTCAATGCCGAGCGCTCGCGGGAGCGGCAATGAGCATAGGTAGCCGAGCAGCGTTGTCAGGAGGACACGCACCACAGCGAACCTAAGAGGTGTCTTAGTGTCGTTCAATGCGTAGTAGGTTGACGAGTAGAGCCGCCCAAGCGTGGAGGCTAGTAGCCCGACTGCAGAGCCAGCGAGTATTGCCCAGACATATCTGGAGTCAGCTGATGTGAACCGACCCGTCTGATACAGGACTGCCGCAATGACGTCTCCCAATGCCATGAATGCCATTGAGGACGGCACGATAAAAAAGGCAATTCGGTGGAGTCCCTGATCAAGTCTGTGACGCAAACTCTCAGCAACCACCTCTGCCGATCCGATTGCGCGTGACATCGTTGGCAGTTCTGCCGCAGAAACGGACATTCCAAACAGGCTGACTGGCAGAGTGTAAAGACTTTGCGCATAGGTAAGGGCGACAACTGCTCCTTGTCCCAGGTAACTCGCAAGAAACGCATCAACAAACGCACTGATCTGCACCACGCCACGACTCATGAACACTGGAAAGAAGTTGTGCACTACTTGCCTGACGTGTGCGTTTGCCAGGTCAATCACCGGCATTATCCGGTGAATCAAACTCACGAGTGTGGGGAGTTGCACTCCAAACTGCAGGGCGCTTCCAATCACAGAACCCCACGCGGTGAGCTCGGCGAGGCGAGGAAGATCCACTTGGTTACCAAACAGCAACAGCGCTCCGATTATCGCGACGTTCCACGCGACGGGCGCTGTGTACGACATGAAGAACCTGTGATGACTATTCAGGACTCCCAAACACCAGGCTGAGAGGACCAGCAAGCCGGCGCCGGGAAAAAGAATTCGTACCAATTTGATCGTCAGTTCACGGCGCTCGTCCTGGAAACCAGCCGCGATTACAGTCACGAAGTAGGGAGTAGCGAGAACGCCAACCAACACGATGACAGCAGTGAGGAAAGCCAGCAGCCCGAAGACGGCGTTAGCGACTCGTGTCGCCTCTTTCTCGTCGCCCTGGGCCAGCAGCTTGGCGTAAACAGGAATGAAAGAAGCGGAGAGAGCGCCTTCGCCAAAGACGTTCTGAAGGAAGTTCGGAATTCGAAAAGCCGCACTGAAGGCGTCTCCGACAGCTGAACTTCCAAAGTAGTGTGCGAAGATTCGCTGACGCACCAGACCAACAAGGCGACTGATTAGGATTCCGGCGCCGACGAAGAATGCCGAACGTCCGGTGCTTGGATCAGCTTTCGCAGGTTGTGCTAGCGGGCGTGTTTCGACTGTCACAGCACCCACTTGTTCAAAAGTTTCACCTGCGATTTGTCCAGCATCTCGCTCCAGGAGTTCGGATGTTTTGTCTGATTCACTCGTTAATGAAGGGCTGTCGGCGGAATGCGTGGGATCGTTCATCTAGCGTTAGAGGCCATAGTCTTTGAGTTTATTAAGAAGTGTCTTGTAACTAATCCCCAGGTCTTCGGCAGTACGACTTTTGTTGCCGGAATTGTTTTCGAGCGCTTCGATAATCTTCTTGCGTTCTACTAAAGCTAATGCCCGATGAGCTACATCGGAGAGTGTACCCGACAAATCGAGATCCTGGACCGTCTCGTTGTTTGAGTTTTGATTTGCAATAAACCCCAGATCGCGAGGTTCCAGTATCAAGTTGTCCGACAGAATACAGGCTCGCTCAATCGCGTTTTCGAGTTCGCGAACATTCCCGGGCCAATTATGTTTCCTGACTTCAGTAACTGCCTCGGTACTCAACACAGCCTCACGGCCTCGAATCTCTTGACCGATCTGCGCTGCGAAGTGGTGCGCAAGAAGCACGATGTCGTCTTCTCGATCTCTTAGCGCTGGAATCTCGAGTGGAAACACTGCGAGTCGGAAAAACAAGTCGCCGCGAAACTCTCCTTGTTCGACTGCGGTTTTCAAATTCTTGTTCGTCGCTGCGACAACTCGAACATCAACTGGTACCGGTGCGCGTCCACCTATTCGATCGATAACCTTTTCCTCAATCGCGCGCAGGAGTTTGCCCTGGACTGCCAGGGGCATCTCACCAATCTCATCGAGGAAAACGGTTCCGCCCGAAGCCAGTTCAAACTTTCCCTGCCGGCGATCATTAGCTCCGGTGAATGCACCACGTTCGTGACCGAAGAGTTCGTTTTCAATCAGTGTTTCTGGAATGGCCGCGCAGTTGATTGCCACGAATGGTTTGTCACGTCGGTTGGACAAGTGATGAACGGCACGCGCGAACAACTCTTTTCCTGTTCCCGATTCGCCGAGCAACAAAACCGTGGCTTCTGTCTGAGCAACGCGTTGTGTTTCACCTACGGTCCGCTTGATCACTTCCGACTCGCCAATGATTCTTGGAAAACCGTAGCGACGCGACCAGTCTTCCTTCAAGAGGATGTTTTCAGTTCGCAGTCTTGCCTGTTCAAGTGCGCGGTCAACCAGCAACAAAAGATGATTGGAGTCTACGGGTTTTTGAAGAAAATCATGCGCACCATCTTTCATCGCTTGAACTGCTTCATCAATCGAGCCGAAAGCAGTCACAACAATGACCGGGACGTCTGAGTCGGCGGCGCGCGCGGCTCGGAGCACATCGAGACCAGAACCATTTGGCATTCGCAGGTCAGTAAGTACGAGACGATGTCGAGTGGTAGAGATTTCGTTTGCTGCTGACCGAGCATCTGCTGATTCAGTAACGCTGTACCCTGCGTTTTCCAGGGTCAAACGCATGACGTTTCGCAGACTTGCTTTGTCTTCAACCAGAAGGATGTCAGACATTGCGGCGGTGCTCAGTGATTGCGGGAGACGGATGGCGAATGGACATATTAGGTGGCCAGTTTGGGCGGCGCACGTTTGAGCGCGCTTGTTGTCATCATGAGATTGTTCAGACAAACGTGTCAAGCACGTTTACAAACAAGGTAGGTGATTCGGTATCGTCCTCTGCGTCGACTCCGCGTTCTCGGTAACTTGTCAAGGTTGCAATTCGCAAGCGTAATTCACCGCAGAGCATCCCTGCTCGTTCAGGACAAGCAGACAACGTGATGAAACTTAGGAGTCGTGCCGTCACAGCCTCTTAATCCAGGTAAGAGCGTCAGTTCTTCACTCCGGAGGAGTGACATGTTTATAGCGCCAATGCCCGCGATGCACTGCTTCGTTCGGAGGAGCGGACAGCCTCTGCTTCTGGGTACGACGGAGTCCGCTGCTCCGAACGAAGCCGGAGGTGGGAAAGGTTTGCGAGCTATAAACATATCGCCCCTCCGGGGCAAGGCGGTGCACCAATTTCGGAACCCATCTCATCGAGAGAGTCAGAAGTCGCGGAGGATTGCATAGATTGGCGCAGGGCATATACACAATGCAGCGTTCTACAAACAACAAGGCACGGGCCCATGATAGCCCGCGCCTTGTTGAGCTAAGTGACGTTGCTGTGGTCAGTATTCGCGGACGCCGACTACAGCATGACCCCCAACTGACTTCGCTAGGTCGACGGCATCTGAGTTGTATTGGACGTTTGAGGTGCCACCGCCTGATGTGTCGAAAATCGGTGCTCGAAAGACGTCAGTACTTGCCCCAGTACGTGCAAACTTCGCAACAAAGACTGCACCGTACACATTCCCGTGCCCGCCACCACTTCTATAGACCTCGCCACCTCCCAATACCATGATGACACCATTGAAGTTGAAGTTTCCGTTTAGCGTCAGCTTGCCGGTTACGATTAACGTACCTTGCCCCGTAGGGTCACCTGGTCCGAGAGTTAAATCTCCATCAACAAACGTAAGTACGCCATCGGGACTGCTGGCACCTATACCGGCAGCGCTGGCATATGCGTCTGATTGTGAGGTGAAATAGCGGCCTTGATTCATGGCCGCATTCATCATGCCCTCCGAACCATACAAGAACTGTCTAGCCGTCGTAACCGACTGCAGGAAACTTGGAGTATTACCAGGTGTCAAGGTCAGCGGATCAGGAGGGTAGACGTTTGGTCCGCTACCTCCACAATTGGAACCGTCGGGCAAACAACCGTCGATGACGTTGTTCGTGGTGTTGTAGTCTGAGCCCGCGACTGCGAATGCGGCAACTGGAGGAGCACCGCCACCAGCAGCGTCATCCCCGGAAGCGGAAGTTACGTTACTGCCACCCAGGTTGAAGTTGATGGGGTTACCGGATCCGTTCGGGGCCGTCACCGTAGCATTTACCGGATAGGTCAGTGTGTACCTGTCAACGACAACTTCCATATTTTTCTGCGAATTTCTGGTGCCATACCCCGAGAGAAGAATCCTAAGCCGCATTGGTTTGTACGTCGCTTGGGCACACTTAGTAACAGTGTCCAGATTATCGGGATCGACTATCCACGTTACGCGGAATTTTGTAGTCCCAGCGGTGTCAACATTAACGAGGTTGCCTGACGTGGCATCCCACAGTGTTGGTGAGCAAAGGACGTTTTTGAATGTAGCCCTGGTTCCGGCAGGGTTTGATACTGCGTTGCCGCGCAATACTTCCAGTGCCTTTGCAACGCCCGCTTCCGCGGCATAGTACGCCTGCATCTCCGACGTTGAGTCTCTGGCCGTGAGACCACTCATTGTAGATGTCATGATGAGAGTCCCGCCGGCTGCTAACATCAACATGGAAAGAAGAACTGCGGTTATCAGTGCAGCTCCCCGTTCGCCGCGCCTGTCCCGGAAGAGATCATGTGGTTTTGTGGATCTCATGGAATGAACAACCTCACTTTTTTCACGTCGCATTAGTATTTCCACAAGTCGGAATTTCGTAGGATCACGTCAGAACAGAGCAGTACCGAATATCGCGGCTGAAAGCCGCTGGAGCCTGGCGATCCAATTTGATCCAGCGTTACGGACACGGCGATGACAATGTACTTGGCGGCGGATGGCGAGACTTCTGCTGCCGATACGCCAGAAATGTCAGCCGCGCCTGGGGCGGCGGTGTAAGTCACCTTGCCGCTGAAGTAATGCACATTCATCGAGTCAATGCGGTTCGCCAGCACCGTACTGCCGCTTCCGTAATTGTCGTGTCTCGCCAGGTATTTGGTGTTGTCGGCATCATTGATGAAGTAGGTAATGTCCTCACCAGGATCCTGCACGTTTGCTCGCGAAGCATCTGACACAGATGGGTCATGGTCGTACTTATTCAGGTTTGAGCGGACGCGTATTTCATGGATCCCTGAGTCAGAGTCCACAAGGCCATTACCGTTCACGTTGAAGCCAGCGTCGGCGATCTCGCGCGACATGATATTTAGTGCGCGTTGGGTGTCAGCGAGTGCATCCGATTTCTGGTTTTCCCGGGCGCGTACGCGTAGCGCATGCGCAAGCAAAGTGGTACCGGCCGTCATTAGAGTGAGAGTGACAACCATGGCGATAAGTAGTTCAAGAAGGGAGAAGCCCCGCTCTGTTTGCTTCAACGAGCTCATATAGTCCTCGCTTAACATATTAGTAAACGCCTGTGACCTGGGTGGTTCGTGTGGTGTAAATCGTGATCTTGTCAAACACAGTGTTGCTTATTGCCGGGCTCACCGAAAGTTTGATCGATTTAGCAATCGTTGCACCAGCATCCGGGTTGCCACCAGGAACAAAAGCCGTGTCTTGAATAATTGTTGTGAGCACATAACTGCGTCCTGCACTAGTGACAGTCTCAGAAACGCCTGTCGAATTGGTCGCTGCCAATCCGCCATCAGGATAGGAGTAGGCAACACTACGAGTTTGTGTCGTGAAGGGAATGGTGCGCAGCCATTCCATCCTTTTTTGCGCGATCGCCATAGCGAGCTCGCGATCGTCCGCGCCCATGTTGGCCTTAGTCGCGTAAACAAAAAGGGAGGCGACGCCCAGCGTAATGATCATCATGATCACCAGGGCTATGGCTGTCTCAAGCAGAGTAAAGCCGCGTTCTCCGGAACTGCCTCCGGGTTGGTTGAAGTTACGCACAGTATTCATATGTCGCCTTTCAGTTACTTACTGAGACCGTGAGGTGTTGTGTCGATCCGCAGGCGGGATCGGCTATAACGTCGACGACAAAGACGCCTCGATTTCCGGCGCCATTCTTAGTGGTTACTGAAATGATGCTGTAACCGCTCCCATCCAATCGGACGAGCGACAACGAGGTCACAAGGCTGTTTCCATTGCCCTCCTGAGCTACGCTAAGCGTGCGAACGCCGGTGGCATTCGTAAGCCGAAGGACTGCCGTTCCGGTCTTAAGTGAGTCAACACTCTGGCTCAAGGAAAGCGTGCTCGGAGTGAGCGACGCTACACACTGTGGTATCGGTGTCGGCGTCACACTTGGAGTTGGCGTTGGGATTGGAGTGGGCGTGGGTGTGGGATTGTTTCCGTTACCATTTCCATTGCCTGTGCCACCATTCCCGTTGTCCCCGCCGTTTCCATTATTCGTTGGTGTCGGTGTTGGAGTGGGAATGGGAGTTGGAGTTGCAGTTGGATTGGGAGTGGGAGTGGGGCTTGCACTTGGATCCGGTGTGGGCGTTGGTGAACCTGATGGTGGAGCTGTTGGATCGGTTATGGTGTCCCCGGTGACTTCAGCAATTGCTACTGCTGGAATCAACTGATCTGGAAAATGTTGAGCTCCAACCGTGATGTCGCCTGAACCTGAAACGTCGACCGGCAGACTCTTGTCAAGGCTGCTACTGTATACCTGAAACACCCACGCTTCCGGGATCCGGCCACGCCAATCAAAAGCCACCTTCTTCGCAGCCACGTTAAACGACAAACCAGTGTCCAGTGGAAAACTGCGAGTTTCGACAGTGCCCGAACCAAAGTCCATAGTCACTGCGTACGTGGTGGTTCCTGCCGCGAAGGTTTCGACGGACGATTCGGAGCCCGGTGATGCGTGCCGGCGGACTGAATCGGCACGAGCTTTTTCAATGTAGCTCGCGAACAGCCTCGCGGAATTCTGAAGTCGAAATTCGGCGCGGGCCGTTGTGATTCCCAGAACTCCGAAGGTTGTTACGACGGCGATTATTGCGATCGTAACAATCATCTGCAGGATCGTGAACCCGTTTTTGCGGGTAGTTACTGTTCTTTTTGTGCGGTTCATTTTGCCGTCTACCTCCGAAGGGGCACTTCTCTCGAGCTGGACGAACTGCGTCCCTGGCCCAACCTTTCAGCAATAGTCATTCCCACAGCCAAACACTCGAAAATGGGCCAGTTTTCTGAAGGTCGTCTTCGGCTCGGCCTACGGGATATTCTTTCTTGTTACGTTAAGTGACACGAGAGGAAGTCAACTACCCAATGCGTTTCGGATTGGGTGGGAAGACCAACGGCGATGATTGTGTGGGATTCTTGCTGCAGCAGGCATTGTGCCGCTACGAATACAGACAGACAAACCACGAAGCCACAAAGACACTAAGACACAAAAGAGTTTCCATTAACGGCTCTGTTTTGTGCCTTCGTGTCTTTGTGACTTCGTGGTTAAAACGTCCTCACAAATCAAGTCAGTTCACACTCGGAAGTGCTTTCTCAGGAAATTCGTTGGCCTTGACACTTTAGATAAGAACAGCAGAGTCCTGCGGGACTAAGTGTCTCGCTAAAGAGATTTAGGGAATCGTCCGCTGTTG
>DATEXA010000334.1:0-16968 GCA_035257465.1 Pyrinomonadaceae bacterium
TGGCGGTTTTGCGAGAGCCGTTCTGGAGGAACGTCTTTATCCAGACCTGCGAAATTTTGCCGGTCACCCAATTGCTCCATACGATGTTACAGCTCACACATTGCCTTTGCTGATGGACATAAAAGTAAAAAGACTCTCAGCACCGTTTAAGTATCAGAAGTTGAAAGGTGGATTCGGATGGGGTACCGGCGAAGGTGGGGTAAAACCAAGCGGGAGTCCAAAAACTGCGCTGTACCAGTCCTGGGTTCCAACGAATGACGAAGGGTGGACTCGTTGGATCTTAGAAACAGAGGACAAGTCCTTCTTAACTGTTCATGATAGCCAAATAAGAAAAGGAAACCTGGCGAGTGAATGGCGGACTATCGTTATTCCTGATCAACCAGCGCGTACAGTTCTCAACGGTTATCGCGCCGGCACAATGCCGCCGGAGTTTACCGGTGGTCTTGGTCAAGAAGGCGTCAAAGCTCTCCGTGAATTTGTCGAAGACGGCGGCACTTTGGTTTGCCTTAATCGAGCGTCTGACTTCGCCATCGACCAGTTCAAACTGCCACTTCGCAACATCGTCGCTGGATTGCCCAAAACGCAATTCTATGTTCCCGGATCAATACTTCGGCTTGAACTTGACCCCTCACTTAAACTTGCGAAAGGAATGCCAAAAGAGTCGATCGCATGGGCGGAAGACTCACCAGTGTTTGAAGTCACTCATGAAGCAAACAGTTCAGTTCCTGCCGCAAATGTGCACATCATTGGGTGGTACCCACGTGAAAAAGATCCACTGCTATCGGGTTGGCTCCTCGGCGGCGAACGCATTAAAGGAAAGGCAGCGCTGGTCGAAGTCACAATGGGCAAGGGTCGAATCATTCTCTTTGGATTTCGCCCACAGTATCGCGGACAGTCGCTCGCAACCTATCCGTTGTTCTTTAATTCGCTAACCGAGCGCTAAGCCTCCAGTGCTGGGAGCGCAGGCGTTCTCGCCTGCTGGTTGCCTTTCATGAAACCACGAGCGTACGTGTAGGTTAATTAGCAGGCGGGGACGCCTGCGCTCCCAGCACTACAAGAAACCTTTTCAAACCGCACTCGTATAAACAAATAGGCGGCGACGGGTTCATAATCGCTTCAACACGTACGCCGGACCGAAATGGTCATCCTTTTAATTACTTCCGTTCTAATCGTCAGCGTAGTTGCCATTGCCATTTACCTTTGGCAAAAGCCCGCAAACAATACTGAGATCATCGAACTCCAACAGCCTGCTCAACCTCGTGGGTTGTTTTCAGACGTTCAACCTGGTCCTGCGTTAACACAACCCGAAAACAACCACCACGACGAAGAGGTGTTGATCAGTCGCGCAGCAAACGGTGATCTGGACGCACTGATAGATGCCAAAGGACTCGACATCTATTCGGATGTCTTGAATGAAGCTGTCCTGCATGCGTGGCCTGACGCCAAACTGCTCGCGCTTGCTTCGCACGTTTCGCGAAATGATCTTCCCGTCAACCGCACACTCGCAGAAGCAATGATGCGCGCATTTGGGAACTCGCCCACCCGGGATACAGCCGCGAAGATGCTCCACTTTGCTGCCCTGGCAGACGACGCGGAGCTCTACGGGAAGGCAATCGAATTATGCTTAGGATTCAAGCAAGAAGGTAAACTCAATGACATTACAGCCACCGAGCTTTTGGCTTTATTTAACGCCGAATTCTGGTTACTCTCGTCGCCAGTTCGCAGTTCAGGCTCCGGTTTCGTTTTGAAACGTACCCTCTCATCCGCACGGCGCGAACTTGAAGGTACCTCCACCAATTGAATAACCAACTTCACCAGTTGAACCACTGAAAGAGACATACCATGCAAAATCTTGACATCACTACTGTGTTGCCAATCCTGTTTGGCGCATTTGTTCTCCTGATTATCTTCCTGATCATCGTGCGACGCATCTTTGTAAACGTCGGTGCCCGCGAGATTGCCATCAAAGAGAGACGATACCTGGGAGCCAAGATGCCTCCGGGACGCGTCGTCGCGACAGAAGGCGAAGTAGGCATTCAGGCAGATGTGCTAAAGCCAGGGCTACATTTGATCAAATGGCCGTTTGAAAAGGTCGTGCACAAAGTGCCCCTGATCGAAATCGGTGCGGATGAGATGGGGATCATTGAAGCGGTTGATGGTGAGCCGAATCCTCCCGGACGCATCTTCGCTCCAGATCGAGCGCAAAACGCACACAACAATTTTCAGGATCCAATAGCGTTTATCAAACAAGGTGGCGTCAAAGGCATTCAGCTTCGAACGTTGCCTCCTGGCTTGTGGCCAATCCATCCATACTTGTTTCGAGTTTCAGTGGCTAAAGCCACGATGGTGCCGCAAGGCAAGGTTGGTGTTGTCACCGCAGCGGATGGCGGTCCGCTCGATCCGGGTCGCCTTCTTGGTAAAGCAATCACGGAACATCGCAACTTCCAGGACGCCGAACAGTTCATTGCCTCAGGCGGTCAAAAAGGTCCGCAAGTCGACATTCTGACGCCAGGGGTCTACCGCATTCTGACTCAGTCAGGCGCAATGGAAGGCAATACCGAAGCTAAACCAGGTTTGTTCACTGTCAGACTCTTCGATGCTACGGTGATCAATGAAAACGGGATTGGCCTCGTTGAAGCACTAGACGGTGCACCATTGAATCCGCGCGACTACGTGGCGGAGTCGTTTGCCGGCCACGATAATTTTCAGGACGGACATGAGTTCATCGGAAAAGGTGGTCAACGTGGCCCGCAAAAAGACATCCTGTTGCCCGGCACCTATTACATCAACCCTTTGTTGTTCAAGGTCATTCCTGAAAGCGCGAAGGAAGTTAAGCCAGGTGAAGTTGCAGTTGTGGTTTCAAACGTGGGCAAAGATCCATCTGACGAAGTTCGGCGGGAAATGGCAGCCAAGGTTCGTCAAAGAATGGAACGGGAAGAAAGGGAACAGGCGGAACAATCTGCTGCTCGCCTCGACAAGATAGACGACAATCGGACCGTCGATGAAATTAAAGCTGAACTGATGAGCGGCGATCCTGCCGATCGTCGTCTCGATGAAGGCGCTCACGAAGCTTATGTCGTGCCTGAAGGGTTTCGTGGTATCCAGGAAAGCGTGGTTGGCCCTGGACGCTATTACGTAAACACATTGGCCGTGTCGCCGATCATCATTCCTACAACGAACCAAACCGTTGAATGGACTGCGGGCGAGGTGACTAACACATTTAACCCATTTGAAGTGATCTCAAAAGACGGCTTCACGATGCAACTCGAAGTGCGTGTGGTGTTCCGCGTGAAACCGGAAGATGCGCCGTTCATGGTCGCTAAGATCGGAGGCATCGAACGTTTGATTCAGAACGTGATGCATCCGCTCATTGACTCAATTTTCCGTAACCAGGCTTCAGAGTCATCTGCAATGGCCTACTTGCAGAACCGGCACGAAGAGCAGGAACGCGCCGAGGCACGAGTGCGGGCACACCTGCTGAAGTATCACGTGGACGTAGTGAACGTGCTCATCTGCCACATCCATCTGCCGGAAGAATTGATGAAGACGCAGACGGAAAAGATTCTCGCCGAGCAGCGCCAGAACATGTACAACGCACAGCGCGAGGCGGAAGAGAAACGCATTCAACTGGAGAAGACCAAATCTCAAGCAGACAATCAGAAAGACTTGATGGCTGCAACAGTCGGCGTCGAGATCGCAGGAAAACGCGCTGAGCAACGTAAAGCTGAAGGTGAAGGCGAGGCCCACTACATTCTGCAGACTGGTCGAGCAGAAGCCGAGAAGGTTCGCTTGATGGGTGAGGCCCAGGGTGTTGCTTATCACGAACAGGTCAACGCACTTGGTGCCCAGGGCGTCGCGCTTGTCGAGACTTTGAAAGTCATCGGTGAGAAGGGCGTTCGGATTACTCCTGATGTTATGGCTACAGGCGGCGGCGATGGCGGTGGTGGGATTGGGACGCTGCTGCTGTTGAATCTGTTTCGCGAGAAACTGAATCTGCCCGGGCCCAACGGTGACAAGGTGAGCACGAAGTGATCTCAGATCTCAAATCGAAGATCTCAAAGGTCTGAGTTCTGAGATCTTAAGTTTGAAATTCCTTGTTTGGGTAGCCCGACAAGCTAAAGCATATCGGACATTCTCAGGTCTCAGATCTAAACAATCTGAGATCTGAGATCTTAAGTAATCTTAAGTCTGAGATCTTTCCAAGTACATCTGCGCAGCCATCTTCGTGAGCTTCCAAACTCGCGACCAAGCAATTTTGCTGTTGCCATTCTCGCGTCCGGTTATCTTGTCCAGAACAAGCTTGCCAAAGATGCGACCTTCACGCCGTAACATGAATTCCTTCGCAAAGGGCTTAGCTGTTTCGAAGAAACTGAAGCCCGGGTCCGTAAGAATCGCGATTCCTTCAAGCGTCATCAATGCGCGCATCACGTATGTGAAGTTTGCCGGCAGACGGAACGGATACTCGTAAATCACTTCGGCAAGATCGTACGTCAGCTCCTTGAAGTTAACGTCGCCAAGTTTCAGATTGAGATAACTCTGGAAGAGCCGCTCAACGACGGGTCGTACAGTTTCCGGATCGACTCCTGGCTTAAGGAAATCCAGATTGATGATGTCCTGACCAAGTCCCTTCACATCGCGACTTACAACGTGGAAAAAAGCATCAATCATCTGTGATTGCAACTTCGTCGAAATTCTTCCCACCATTCCGAAGTCGAAGAACGCCAGATGACCACTATCCATAACCAGAAGATTTCCTGGATGAGGATCGGCGTGAAAGAACCCGTCTTCCAGCAATTGCTTGAGATAGGTCCGAACTAGAAGGCGATTAACTTTGACCGCTGAGATCCGCCGCGCACGAAGGCCTTCAATGTCGACCACCTTTGTTCCGCGAATAAACTCCAGCGTCAAAACGCGTGTGTTCGTGTGTGTCCAAAAGACTTTGGGAACACGAACGGCTCGCCAGGTTCGGAAGTTGTAACGAAACCTGTCCGCATTTCTCCCCTCTTTAACGTAGTCCAACTCTTCAAAGATGGTGTGATGAAACTCGTGGAGCATTCCTTCCCAGTCGGCGTTCTCGTTCGCCTTTGGAAAGAAACGGTTGGTTAACTTAACGAGCCGATAGAGGATTGCCACATCGATGCTAATCGTTTCGGCAAGATCGGGGCGCTGAACTTTGACCGCAACTTCTTCACCTGTAGCAAGTCGAGCTCTGTAAACCTGGCCCAGAGACGCAGAAGCGATCGGTTCACTATCGATTTCCGTATAGCACTCATGTACCGGTCGACCAAGTTCAGATTCGATACGCGCGAAAGCATCAGCTGTTGGGAAAGCCGGTACCTGATCCTGAAGAACCGCAAGTTCCTTTACGTATGGCAGCGGCAACAGATCAGCTCGAGTTCCCAGGGCTTGACCGATCTTGATAAAGGTCGGTCCCAGAGTGATAAGGCTCTCGCGTAACCAAACCGCTTGCTTCGTCAACCGGGCATCTTTTTTCGCCGAGCCTTCGGGACCTCTAAAGATGACGTAGCGCAGCATTCTGAGAAATCGATCAAGAACTTCGTAGAGTGAACTTCGTGTCCACTGTCTAAGACGTTCAAGTCGACCACCCTCACGTGCTTTCTCACGTAGTCGATTGATCGTACGGCGATTGAACTCAGCGCGTATATCGTAGGTATCGAGAAAGAGATATAAAGATAAGAGTCCCAGAACACTGGCCACTTTTGCAGCTCGCAACCAGCCATGTAGACCACGACCAGCTAGAAGCTGGTTGACGAGCTCTTCAGTCAACTCGGTAACAGGCGCTGCTGGTTTGTGGATGGATTCCGTCGCGACCAAGTCTGCGGCCGCCCTCGGTTCCCGTCTTACAAGTGCTTGATTAATCGACATCTTTGTTTTGCGTGTTTCTCATCACACCGTGCCCTGGCCCGGTGATCATTCGCTCTCTTTAACTTCTCAAATTACCGCCAACATGTGTTTCGTTCCAGCTCGTTCAAAATAACTGTTGGCTCTTGCGGCATCCCGCTCAATCTGCGTTTTCAATTCACCTATTGATCCAAACTTGCGCTCATCACGCAACCGATACAAAAAACGGACGCGGATCACATCGCCGTACAGATCCCCGTCCCAGTTCATTACGTACGTCTCGACTGAAGGTTCCATAGCGTCACCAAACGTGGGTCGCAGCCCAACATTTGTCACGCTTCGACGCCACTGATCCTCTATTAAAGTACCAGTAACGTAAACCCCGTTCTTCGGTATGACGCGATTTTGAGGGTGTAGGTTGGCTGTCGGGAAACCTAACTGGTGCCCGCGTTCTGCGCCACGTTCGACGCGCCCTTCCACACCATACGGACGCCCCAACATGCGCCTTGCAAGATTGACCTGACCACAAGCCAGCAACTCACGAATCTTGCTCGAACTGACTCGTCGGCCACGAAGACTGACTTCCGGAACCTCTCCTGCAACAAAACCGAGTTCGCGGCCCATCCGTTTCAAGAGTTCAATGTTCCCTTCGCGGTTATGTCCGAAGGCGAAACCTTTACCGAGATAAACTTCGCGGGCATGTAAACGTTCCTTCACGACCTCACGCAGAAAGTCGTTCGCGCGAATAGACGCGAACTGCTCTGTGAAGCGAACAACGATTGTCTGTTCAATTCCCAACACTCCGAACGCTTCGATCTTCTGATCGAATGTTTGAAGCAATGGCGGCGCAGACTCGGGATGTAAAACCGCACGTGGATGGGGATCGAAAGTAATAACAGTTGGTATTGCGTTCACTGCTCGCGCTCGTTCTACAACAGTCCGCATGATCAACTGATGACCAAGGTGCAAACCGTCAAACACCCCAAGTGTCAGTACCGTAGGGCGGTGAATACGAGCGTTGTCGGTGCCGTGAAAAAGGCGCATGGGTTATTGCCGATTGCCAATTGCCGATTGCCGATTGCGTCTTTGGGTTTCGGATTCTGGTGTTAACAATTCTGGTAAGGGCTTAACAGTGTTATTTGTTTTCATAAAAATGACAATCAACATCCTCTTCAATCGGCAATTGGCAATCGGCAATTAAGTAACTTCCAGTCCGTCATAACCAAACTCCACTCCTTCCGGCAGGCGCTTCGAATCACGTTCGTGTTTGATGTCGTGTGCCATGTGAGTGAAGAAGGTTCGGTTGGGTTTTAGTTCGGCGACAAATTCCAACGCCTTATGTACCCACAGGTGCGTCGGATGTTCTTTGAAACGTAAACAGTCAAGAACCAAAACGTCCAGATCCCTTAACGCTTCCATTGTTGCCGGTGGGATCTCGCTAAGGTCAGTCAGGTAAGCAAAGTCGTTAAAGCGATAGGCCATCACTGGAAGCCGCCCATGTATGACCTCGAGTGGCGTTATCAGCAAGTCCTTGCCGATACAGAATGAAGCGCCCTGAGTCACGACGTGCGGAATGACCTGCGGCAAACCTCCACCAAAGTGCGAAGGTTCAAAGATGTATTTGAAGATGCGTTTGATATCAACCCAGGCACGGTCGTTCGCGTACACACCGAGAGCGCCGAAGCGAAAGTTCAACGGGCGGATGTCATCAAGTCCAAAGATGTGATCAGCGTGACAGTGGGTTATGAGAACGGCGTCGAGTTGTTTTAAACCAAAGCGAAGTGCTTGTTGTCGAAAATCAGATGAAGTGTCGACAAGAACGGTCCGACCCGCGTGTTCGATGATCACTGAAACTCTGAGGCGCTTGTCGCGAGGATCATCCGAAAGGCAGGTTTCACATTCACAACCGATTGAAGGAACGCCGGTGGAGGTGCCAGTACCGAGGAAGGTAAGTTTCATTGAAAGAGATGGCTTTTGGTCTTGGGTCTTTGGTCTTTGGTTGAAGGAACCAAATGAAAGGCCAAAGATCAAAAAACCAAAGACCGTTTTACTTCCCCCCTGTAATATCTTTCCCCGAAAATGCTCTCGGCTTCGGCGTCGCATTGGCGAGCGACACGTACTGCATGCGTAAATCCGACAACAGGCCTTCAATCATCTGCACTTCCTGATTTGTCAAATTACCTCGCGTCTTCTGCTGCAACATGCCGAGTACGTCGATCCAGTGTTTGCCTAACTCCAGATCAACAGCACGCTGGTGAGTCACAGGGTGTTCCATCATGCCCAGCGATGAAGCAGCATTGGACGCAATTGACATCAGAAAGTTGACGAAGCTGGCTGGATCATGAGCGCCTTCGAGTTCTTCTTCACTAACCTCGTCATCTTCGTCAGCTGATGCTGCGGTGTCTAAGGTTTCTTGTGAAACCGAATGACGAACCTCTTCAACGCTCGGCGCCGTTGTGACTGGTTCCGGGGCGACAGGTTCGGGAGTTACAGGCTTCGGAGCGGGCGTCTCTTCAGGTGGCAAGTCCCTTGGACTGCCATCAGCATTAAAGAGCCGTCGGTCAGTGACTTTGAAAGTTGGTTGTTCGTCGTCCATATTCGTCTTGTCTGAACAGTGCGAAGCTCGGCCAAACGCACCGTCTTTATTAATAATTTAGGATTGAATTGATGTTAGCATCCGCCGTCAATCTCGCCAAACTGCACTCTAGAGTTGGGTCTTTCTCTGCGTCTTTGCGACCTTTGCGTCTCAGCGGTGAGGCAATGCTACGCGGTCACCGCCGAGGCGCAGAGAACGCCGGGGTGACGCAGAGATTTCCATCATCCTGCTCCCGACAAAACAGGCAACGACATTCTAACAAGGCGAGGTGTCACCCCGTTCATCCCATTAGATCGACAATCCACACACTCTTTCACCCAACCTGCGGCAAAGTAAGGCCGCCATCCGCTCCAGGAGTTTAGACTTCCGCCAGTCAAGTCTCTCTGTGCGTTGGTTTGTCCCCTCGTCATCCGTCATCACTTTCTCCGCTCAGAAATTGATCACGAAGGAAACGAGACTCAGCCACGCACAGAGAGAGGTTTAGAAGTATTGCCAATTGCCGATTGTCGAGTGTCTAAATCTCTTAGCAGTTTGGATCTATTAAGTTAACATCAGCAGGCGGGCATGCGCTCCCAGCATCTAAGATTTGATAATGGTAATTGACAATCAGCATCAGCAATCCTCTCATCGATGGAAACCTTCGAGTCACCTGTCTACACATTCGAACCGCATTCCAGTCCTGTAGAACGTAACCCGTGGTTAAAATGGGCTGCGATCATCGGCGTCTGGGCGTTCATTGGTGTGGTGTATACCGCCCCGAATTACATCGAAATGCGCTCCGAAGGCTTGGGCCACTCCGCCGTCAAAGCTTTTACGTGGGGAATTCTGACCTGGGTCGCATGGGCTCCTCTCGAACCTGGGATAGTTTGGTTGGCTCGCCACTTTTCGCTCGTGGGCGGCGCCTGGAAGCGGAGCCTGCCAGTTCACATTCCGGCGTTTTTGATTTCTTCTGCCCTGCACAATGCAGCAGCTGTTGCAATAGTTCTAACGGTGAAGCCGTGGGACAACATGGGTACATCAACCTTTTGGCAGAGATTCCTTTCACGGATGCAGATCTCGCTCGCCGGAGACTTGCTCGTCTACGGAGGAATAGTAGGTGTTTGCTACGCGATTGATTACTACCGCAAGTATCGAGAGCGGGAATTTGTAGCGACTCAGTTAGAGAATCAATTGGCACAAGCACAGCTCGAGTCGTTGCGCATGCAACTGCATCCACATTTTCTCTTCAACACACTGAACGGCATTGTCGGCCTGGTGCGTGATCACAAGAACGATGCCGCGGTCAGTATGCTTGTTGGCCTAAGCGATCTATTACGGCACACACTGGAACACTCAGACCGGCAGGAAGTTGAACTAAACGAAGAGATCAATTTCATAAAGCTCTACCTGAGTATTCAGCAGATGAGATTTTCTGATCGTTTGCAAATCGACTTCGATATCGATCCTGCGACGTCCAAGGCACTCGTTCCCAATCTGCTGCTGCAACCGCTGCTGGAAAATGCGCTAAGGCATGGCATTGGTCGTAGCGCAGATGCAGGTGCTATTACAGTTAGTTCTAAAAGGGAGAACAGTTCTCTGTTGGTAATAGTGGCTGATAACGGTGCGGGCCTGCCACACGACTGGCAATTAAAAACGGGCAGTGGAATTGGGTTGGCAAACACAGCGGCGCGTCTCCAACAACTCTATGGCGAGAATCACAGGTTTGATATTCACAATCGTGACAGTGGTGGCGTTGAGGTGGAGATAGTGATGCCCCTGAAGATTTAAGATCTCAGATTTCAGATCTCAGATCTAAAAAAGGATCCATTTGAGATCTGAATCTGAGATCTGAAATTATCTGAAATCTGAGATCGTAATGACGGCAGACAAAATAAAGACACTAATCGTCGACGACGAACCGCTCGCGCGGCGCAACCTTCGTCTGCTTCTCGAGCGTGATTCGCAAATTGAAATTATCGACGAATGCCGCAACGGTAAAGAAGCTGTCAAAGCAATTGAGGCCGCTCGACCTGATTTAATCTTTCTCGATATCCAAATGCCTGAAATGGATGGATTCGACGTTCTCGATCAAGTTGGCCCCGAACACGTTCAGGCAATCGTATTCGTCACTGCGTTTGACCAATATGCACTGAAGGCGTTTGAAGTTCATGCGTTAGACTATCTCTTGAAACCATACGACGACTTAAGATTCACTCAAGCCCTGCAACGGGCAAAATCACAAATCGAGACGAGAGAGATTGGTAAAGTCAGTAAGCGATTACTGTCTTTGTTGGAAGAACGAGAGAGTCAGAAAGAGTTATCGACTCAACAGAAGCCGTACCTCACTCGACTGATGATAAAACTGGCCAGCCGCGTCGTGTTGCTTAAGGTTGATGAAATCGACTGGATTGAAGCCGACGGCAACTATGCGAAGTTGCACGTGGGCAAGAGAGCACACTTGCTTAGAGAGAAGATGCACGACCTGGAAACACAACTCGATCCGCGAAGATTTGTTCGCATCCATCGTTCAATTATCGTGAACCTCGAGCGCATCAAAGAACTGCATCCCCACTTCAATGGCGACTACATTGTGGTTTTGGAAGATGGTCGCCAACTGAAACTCAGCCGCAGCCGAAGAGAAAACCTGGAGGCTAGACTCAAAGCCCAAACCTGAAGCCGGATCTCAGGAAGAGGATTGAAGAGGATCTCAGATCGCAGGATCTCAGATCTCAAAGGGAACCTGAGTTTCGATTCCACGATCTGAGATTATCTGAGATCTGAGATCTTCGATCTGAGATCTTTAGGGCTCGTCTCCTTCTTCCGTGGCCCGATATTTCTCCTTCTCCTTCTCGCGTTGCAAATAAGGAATCCCTTTCTCCATCCATTCTGGCGCGGGCGCACCCTTCAGGAAGTGATCAAAGAACTCCTGCAAACGTCGCGTGTAGTCTTTCTGGTTGATGCGCCTTCTTAGTCCATGCTTCTCGCCGTTGTAGCTGAACATGTAGACCTCTTTGTCGAGGCGTCTCAACGCCAGAAAGAATTCGATTCCCTGTTGCCACGGCACCGCATCATCTTCGTCATTCGCAATCATCAGTAGTGGTGTTTGCACTTTATCAGCGCGGAACAGAGGCGAGTTGTCCAAGAAGCGAAGCGGATAGTCCCAGAGACTGCCGCCGATGCGCGATTGTGATCGTTCGTATTGAAACTGGCGAGCGAGTCCGGTTCCCCAGCGAATGCCGCTGTAGGCACTCGTCATATTTGCGACGACCGCTCCGGGCGCCGCTGCCTTGAACCGATTTGTCTGCGTCACCATGTAGGCGATTTGATAACCACCCCAACTGTGTCCCTGAATACCGATCGCGTTCTCATCCACGTAGCCTTTATCGACGACAGCCTGGACTCCGGGCAATACGCACTTCAAAGCGCTCGGGCCTGGATAACCGATCGTGTAGACGATGTCAGGCATGAAGATCAAATAACCATTCGAAACATAGAACGTCGGATTGATCGATGTGCCCGGGCCGGGATTGCGAAACTGGTGTAAGCCCTGTGTAAGGCGCTCATAGATATAGACAATCATCGGATACTTCTTTTTCGGATCGAAGTTCTCCGGTTTGAGAAGCAGGCCCTTCAATGGAACACCATCTGTGTTTTTGAAGCTGACGAGTTCGGCAGTGCCCCAGTTGAATAGCGCTCTTTGTGCGTCGCCATTACTCACTCGTTTGAGATCACGAAAATCCGGGTTTGTAATCCACAGATCGGGAAACTGATCAAAACGCGACGCAGTCAGCATCAGCACGTCAGCATCTTTGGCCTTAGTCGGAGTGCCAAAGTCTTTCGACGCCATCAACAACTTCTGCGGTAACGCATCAGTGTGTACTTTGTCTCTAAAGAAGCCGGTCTCGCGCGTATCTTCGTTCTCAGCTTGCAGTAACATCGGCTTGTCCGGATCGATTGAACGCTCTTTGGGATCAAGTCGAACATAGCGCAGTATCGTCTTCTCTTTTCTGCCCACTCCGTCCGTAAGATTTCTCGAACTGCTGCCGTCGGGTGAAACCTGCCAGATGTCGTAGCGGTCATAAATCAAAACGTCGTGGTCATCCTTAGTCCAACCTGCGAGTCCGTAAGAACCCGGTGTTTGCGGTGTATCGTTGTCTTCGTTGAAGAACTGCGACTTGATGCTTGCCGTTAGATTCGTAGCGCGACCATCTGCAATCGAGTATGAGTTCCAATCTTTGCCGTCAAAATAGATTGCATACTTAGCACCGGGCGAGAGTGAAAAGTTGCCACGCTGTTTTGTGGCGAGTGGTTTTCGCGAACCGTCGTCGGTACTAACGAGGTAGTAGTCTGTGAGGCCGGGATCGTAGTCAGACATCACACGATATTTCCGATTGTCGGAACCGATTGCGATGCTGCCGTCATTCGATGGCGAGACGTTTTCCATCGTGTCGTCGGCCAACTGAAAAAATTTCTTCGACTTGATGTTGTAGACAGCTCGATACGATTTGTTTCTTTCCTGTTCAGCGCGGACCTTTTGGATTGGTTGAATGTAGTCGTCTTTCCAGTGCCAAAGATCGACGAGCACCTTTTCGTCTGCGGGTATTTCTTCATCCGCACTCTTTTCAGGTTCCGGGGGAGGCGCATTCCCGAAGAACAAATGACTACCGTCGAGCGAGAAGGTAAGGTTTGCCTTGTCGCTGATCACATACTCTTTTCTAAAACCGCTTGATGAGGTTGCAACCGCCTCGGAAACTTCTGAGCCGCCGCGATTCCAAAGATATAACTTAAACTTCGGCTGCTTGGCTTCGGCGTCGTCTTTGTCGCTGATGAAGGCCAGTTGAGTGTTGTCTTCGTCCCACGTTAGTCGTTGATACTTTCCTTTTCCGCTCAACAGGACAACCGGCGCGGCGTCAGTTAGTGGAGTCACGACATAGAGACCGTTTGTGGTTTCCTTCTTTGACGAAGTTGCGAAAACGAGCGACCTGGCATCCTTACTGATTGTGAAATCGAGCACGTCCGAGAACTTTCGCTCGTTCGAATTAGTCATGTCGCGCAAAACCAGTTCCGTTCCGAATTCCTTCTTCTTTGTTGAGCGGCCTCCTGCTGAACGTTGAGGTGTTGGTTGTTGTGATGGCGCTGCGGATTCGGTTGTCGGCGCTATGCCTTCCTTTGGCGGAGTTGACTTCTCTGGTAATGGGGCCTCAAGCAGATAGGCGATGAATCCGGTTCCCTCCTCAGGAACTTGAAAACTTTTTACTCTTTCAAGCTGCGTCACTGTTCCAGTCGAGAGATCCATTATTCCCATGCCGTTTTTAGGCATCTCTTCAGGTTTCTTTTTGTCTTTCTTTGCTTTGTTCAAGTCAGCTTTCATTGGCTCCGTGCCGAAGACAACAAACCGAGAGTCAGCTGTGAAAACAGGTCGCAGTAAGCGCGCCTGACCAGCTTGAAATTCAGCGATGCTTGTCCCGGGATCGTCGGGCGGCGGCACAGGTGGACGATAACCTCTAGGCGCGCACCATTCGGTGCCGGACGCAACGTTGCGCACGACAATGTCACCATCACCGTCCTCCGGCGTATAGGCATACGCAATGAACTTCCCATCTCGTGATATTTGTGACGCCTGGATTGATCGCCACGAGTCGTAATCCCTGTGTGTTAGAGGGCGTTTGCTGGTTGCAGTCTTCTGCTGCGCATCAACTGAAGCATGAACAACGACTGACGGCACTGAATTAAAGGTTGTTGCGAGGAAGGCAACGACGCAGAGCAAAGATGCGGTTGCGCGGAGCTTAGACCGAGTACGAGACACTTTTCCGAAGCGCATGGGGATTACCTCATAGTTGTCAGATTGCTTTTACCGAAGACGAGGGCCTTAGTCTCGACTTTGACCAGATTGAAGTCAAGCCCTTTCGAATCACCGACCTCCCTGGAGTGCGGTGCCCCTGCACCGCTTTGGTATTGACGACATCAAGGCCTGGAACCGTTACGCGAAAAACTAGCCTTACCAAAGCGGTGCGGGGGCACCGCACTCCAAATATTCCTGCTCTCCAAAGGCGCTAAATCTAGTCATTTCAACAACGGCCACTCCCTTCGAAAACAAACTGTTGACTCAGCAAAAAGGCCCGGTCTAGTATTCCTAAAGCGTTACGGCCCATCCGCCGTCCACGTCGCCCGTCTCACGTCGCCGCAGAGCAAAGCCTGCAGCTCTCAAATCACTAACTACTAGACGTCAGAGACAAAAAACCGCTGGCAAGTCTGCTTAAGTAAACCTCTCGCTCGAATCACGAGCCAATAGGATCAGTACGATGAGTGCACAACCAGAAATGTGGCGTGTCTCCACGATCGAAGGAGTCTTTGAAACGGATCTGGAGACGTTGAAGCAATGGATCGTAGAAGGTTGCGTCCTCCCGACTGACAAGGTCAGCAAAGGCACCCTTAGTTGGATTGATGCGGGACGCGTACCAAAACTCAAAGGGGCCTTTGAGGGAGTAATAGACAATCCTCCAGCCTCGTCCTCAGAGCCAGACACAGCAACCAGTCAAGGCGGTTGGCAAGTACCACCGAACGAAACGCAACCTCATTTCGAACCCCCAAATGAAATCCCTCATTCAACCACCAGCCCCCTCGTCTCATGTCAAAACCATCCGAACGTTGAGCCCAGGTATGTTTGTCGCGCGTGCGCAGCGATGCTGTGTGCAGAGTGTCCACGATTTGTTGGTAGCAGCAAGATTCCCGTATGTCCGCTCTGTGGTGATTTGTGCCACTCGTACACGGAGATCAAAACCAAAACAGCGCGAGCGGAATTTCAGAGTTCAGGATTTGGACTCGGCGACTTCGCAACTGCCGTGCGGTATCCATGGAAACATAAGACGGCTTTGATTGGTGGGGCCTTCCTTTACGGCTTGTTGTTATTGACTGGTTTCCGCGGGAGTCTGGTTGCATGGATGATCATGTTCGGATGTATCTCTCACGTGATTAGCCAGGTCGCGTGGGGTCGTCTCGATCGTAGCTTCATGCCCGACTTTAGTGAGTTCTCGTTTTACGAAGATCTAGTCCAACCGATCTTTCTCGGACTGGGTATCACGATAGTGTCGTGGGGACCCGTAATCGTTCTTGTGCTGGCGTTAGTTTTCGGAATTGTAAGTAGTGGTCCTCCATCGACGCTGAGTCCGAGTGGTCAATTGCACGCCGCCGAACATCAGGGACCGAGTGAAGAGGATCTCAGCGTCTTGATGGACCCGGACGCAGACCCAAAGAAAACGGAGGAAGCTAATCGCAAGCTATACCAACTTCGACCCGGTGCACAGATCGCTCGCGAAGCAGAACGCTCGAAGTCAGAACAAGATGATCCTTTGGGAATGTTGCGGCAACTCTTGCCATATCTCGGCGTAGGAATCTTCTTTGTGTTCTTGTTGGGAGTTGGGCTTCTATGGGCAGTCTTCTATTATCCAATGGCCTTGACTGTCGCCGGTTATACCCAAAGTTTCTGGTCGGTTGTGAACCCACTCGTTGGGCTCGACACAATCCGGCGCATGAGTTCAACGTACTTCAAGGCTTTTGGCATGGTGCTCCTGATTCAGTTTATCGGGGCAATCATCGGCGGGATCGTAACCGTCGTGACCTCACCGTTTTCTGTTCCCTTCATGGGGAATCTTCCGGCAGCATTTCTTAACGGGTCAATAACGTTCTATCTCAACCTTGTCATCGCCTGCCTGCTGGGATTGTCGCTATACAAATGTGCCGATCGGCTGAACATCAACGTTGATTAGAATTACGAACGTTGGTAGTGAAAGATGAAGGCGGAAGGATGCGAGTCCTTCCGCCTTTATCGCTGTAGAGGTTTAGCCGAGCATGGGTCCTTTTCCCTACCTGCAAATATTTGCTCCCGACCTGAGAATCTTCCATTTCCTTCCGAAAACACTCTGAAATCTGTGATCTGCGATCTGAAATCTGAGATTGCCTCCGACTAGGTTCCTTGCAACTAATCGTCCACTGGTGCATCATTACTCTCGTTAATCCCTTCTCTCGCGCATCAACGGTGATGCGCCCCCTGCCGGGTGAATTTGGCGGCGGCGTTTTGGATGATTCGAGAGCAGGCCTGATCAAAACTACAGAAGCCGCTCAACTTTGAGCATCCGAACTAGAGCTTTCGCTGCCGACCGTTACAACGGAGCCCACTTCGCTTTAAAAGCTTCTTTTGATACTCCCGATTGAGCGGGAGCGGAGCATTTACATGTCCATTAAACTTTACGTTGGAAACCTCGCATTCAGAACTTCAAGCGAGGATTTACAACAACTGTTTTCCCAGGCTGGAACAGTAGAATCGGCATCTGTTGTTGAAGACCGTGATACCGGTCGTTCACGCGGATTTGGCTTTGTTGAAATGGCTTCGAAAGAAGAAGGCGAAGCAGCGATCGCCCAATTCAATGGTAAGGAGTTGGACGGTCGTAACTTGACCGTCAACGAAGCTCGCCCACGCGAGGATCGTGGCAATCGTGGCGGCGGCGGCGGTGGCCGTGGTGGCTACGGTGGCG
>DATEXA010000335.1:0-3678 GCA_035257465.1 Pyrinomonadaceae bacterium
AAAGTTTGAGACGGTTTGCCCGCCTCTATCGCGCTAATTAATAAAGGCCAGGAACGAGCAATCGAGCAACGAAGCGCGAGGCAGCGGTGGCGCGTTCCTGGGCCGCTACAACCAGTGTGACTCGCAACTGAAATTCCAATCAGTCGAAGGAGAAACAAAATGTTAACCGCCACAATAAAGAAACTGCACACCTCGATTCTTGTAACACCTCTACTACTCAGCATTCTTACTGTCTTGGTGTTAGCGACGCCCACAAACGCATCGGAGCAGTTGCCTTTTAAAGGTAGCTTGCAAGCATTGGAAACCCATGAATTCGATTTCCCCAACCAAACACTTTTCGTGACTGGCAATGGTTCGGGAAACGCCACTCATCTGGGCCGATATTCAGTCGAGTATCATGTTACTGTCAGCCTCGTGACCGGAGGAGGGCCTGCATCCATCCGACTGGAGGCGTCTAACGGGGACGCGATCTTCGCAACGGGGTTCGGACAAGGTACGCCGACTGCAATACCTGATGTTTCTATGATTGTGGAAACGTACACAATCACAGACGGCACCGGCCGCTTTGTCGGTGCCAGCGGAAGTTTTACCGTGGTGCGCTTGGTTAATAGGAGCACGGGTATTACTTCAGGTACGTTCGATGGGAACATCGTGATTCCTTAAAGGCGGCCGCAGGAAATGTCTCGCTTGCACCAAAAATGGAACAAACTATCATGAGTTGAGGCCCAACGCGCCTAGCGAGTTCAATCCCAAGCCTACATAAGGTGGCGCGTATTGTTAAAAACGCCCTTAGTGGAGTCTGCACTAGTCGCTTAACCATAGCGCCTTCGACGTGTTAGGCTCCCCGCTATATTAGTATTTCTAGATGTACGCAGTTGAAGTTTGTGGAGATGATTAGAGAGCCTATGCACCTGCACTTGTTGGCAGTATGGATACTTTAGTCTGAATCAAAAGTCGTACATCTAAGGCGCTAATTTGCCGAATCAACCTATGTTCGTATTTACGTCTCGATAAGTCTGACAAATCCCTCAAGGTCTAAAATGGAACTGGCCGTGAGCTATTGAGGCTGTGAATCGCCTGACAAAGATCAAAGCGCAGAATTAAGACAAAAATTCTTTTCATCCTCGGCAAAATCTCGGCAAAGCAAGAACGGTCCTAGTTAACAAGCGTTGATAAATGTTGTGAGAGAACTGTTATTGGTAGCGGGGGGCGGGATCGAACCGCCGACCCTGGAGTTATGAACCTGATCCTGCAGTTCACAGCAAACTTACTAAACGCAAGAACAATAAAAACGATAGGTCGCGGTCGAAAAGAAACGGTCATGAGTTTGAGACGATTCAAATCACCTTGACACGCGCAACGTTTCTCTCGGCCTTTGGAATCATTACCTCACTCACTCTTCCGAGTGGTAAAACACTGTATAGGGCTAGCGGTTACATACAAGTAAGGAAATCGAGACTCGCATTATGGGATGAAGGCATTTGCGCCTAAGCGATCTTTAATCAACCAGATGACGAAACGTGCATTCCTATCACCCACGTCGCTAATTTTATTCCTTGGTGAGTTAAGTTGACGATACTGGCGAACGCGAGAATTGAGCGATAAAGACGGTGTTTCAATCGCGGGCCCCGAGAAGCCTTATTTAAGGCGACTCTATATAAAGGACTGAGGTTCGCAAAGATCGTCCGATTTCTTGACTCCAATGGCGTAATCTGGAGTTACGGAAAGGAAGGATGGAGTCGCTAAGTTATTGAAAGGATTGGTAGGCGCGTGGGGATTTGAACCCCAGACCTGTCGTTGCTGAAAACTCGATTCGAGCAGCCAGACTGGGAACGCCAACAATGACCTTGATCGTCTTATCTATCCCCAACACTCTCCCCAGCTAGTGAGTGAAACCCCTTTGAGACAACAACTGTAGGACTGACCGATGCACGACATATTAGCTCTTGAATTCTAATGTGGATCGTGGTCGGGAAGGATGAGCATCCCTCAGGCGGGTCTGCGCTCGTAGCGATGATGCAGTCCGCCCACGTGCGGTAACTCCACTACGACCCCGAGCTCAGGTGGTTGAATTGCTCTGGACACCGGCGCGTCTTTCTCCAAAGCAAGATGCGTCCGTGAGTGTTCGTAGTACTCCAAGTATGCTTTCAGAATGAACCGCAAGGAAGATTCGTTGAAGACGATTATGTGGTCCAGGCACTCACGTCGCAAGGAACCGATGAAGCGCTCTGCATAGGGATTCTGCCAAGGCGATCTGGGTGCTGTCACCACTTCGCGCATGCCCATTTCCCCAACTCGCTGATGAAACGTTTCGCCATAAATACAATCCCGATCATGCAACAGATAACGCGGCGCGCTATCCCAAGGAAACGCTTCGGCAATTTGCCGCGCTGTCCATTCCGCAGTGGGATGGGCCGTCACGTTGAAGTGAATAGCGTGACGTCGCTCGTGTCCCAACACTACGAAGACAAACAATAGGCGAAAGTTGACTGTTGGCACGACCAGGAAATCAATCGCGACCACCTGCTTGACGTGGTTCTCAAGAAACGTGCGCCACGTTTGTGACGGCGGCTTTCGTTGCCGCATCATGTACTTGCCTACTGATGCTTGAGAGATCTGAATTCCCAGTTTCAGCAACTCACCGTGAATTCGGGGCGCTCCCCAGAGCTGATTCGCGCTGCTCATCTGCCGGATGAGCTCTCGTATCTCCGGGTGGACGCAAGGTCTACCCGACTTCCCTGCTCTGCTCTTCCAACTCCAATACCATCGAAAGCCTTTTCGCTGCCACCCAATTACTGTTTCTGGCTTGACGATGACAAGCGCTGTGCGCCACTGCGCCCATAGTCGCGAAAGCATGACCCAGAGCAAGCGGTCAGCAGTTCTCAGGCTAGGGCGCTTGTTCGTCCGCCGCTGCAACACGCCTAGTTGATGACGGAGCGCAAGAATCTCGATTTGCATAGCTGCTCGAGTCCGAAAGCAGGACCGCAGCATGAAGAGAAACGAGGATAGGACGGCATTCATAGTCGTGCGACGTTAACAACCAGAGTTGCTAACTTCAATGATTTACGAGCGGATGGGGTTTTTGGTAGGGACAGGGCCTTGATCTGGTAGGCTGATTGCCGACGACTTCACAAATGAAATTGGATCGTGACGCTTTACCATCTACGTCAAAATGGATGGCCCCTCATTGAATCTGGAGAGAGTCAGTCAGGGCAACAAGAACGACGCCGATAATTATGAATGAAGGACCTTAAGCTGAATAGTCATGATTGGCATACTGAATTCATTCCTGAAATCGGCACTTTCAATCTCATATCAAAGACAGTTGTTACAAGGGTGAAGATGAGCCAACCGACACAAACGACTCGACAGCTTCCGATGACGTCCTAAGTCGAGCGTTGTACGGTCCGTTTTTGAACCCGGAGGAGATAGGCGGTTGGTCGGTGAGTCAGGGCCTACGTTCAATGATTTAATCTGTCGCTGCGAATTAATGGCTCGCACCGATACTGCACCTGAGAGCAGACGCGACGCTTGGCTGACACGTACTTTGCCGACGAATATGAGCGGCAATCCGATCGCTGCGCCAAGCAACGCATTGAGCATGGCAATCGCAATAAGAACAGGATGAGCCTGGGTCACACTAATAGTGTTATCAACGTTGCTATGACCATGAAAATC
>DATEXA010000336.1:0-17886 GCA_035257465.1 Pyrinomonadaceae bacterium
AGTAGGTTCGAACGAATGCCGCTCTTCCGAACAGAGCAGAGTTGCGGAGTCGCGTCGAGCTATAAACATCGCACTCCTCCGGGAGTGAAGAAAGAACTGCCGAAGAGTCAAAAGCTTTGAGTAAACGCCAAGCCGCGAGTCACTCGTGGACTTTTGCAAGAGGTCTAAAGCATATCGAACATGTTGGCTAAACGAATCATTCCTTGTCTTGATGTCGACAACGGTCGAGTTGTTAAAGGCGTTCGATTCGTTTCACTGATCGATGCGGGTGATCCTGTCGAACAAGCCAGGCGTTACGATTTCGAAGGCGCTGATGAGTTGACCTTTCTCGACATCACCGCTTCGTCTGACAAGCGCGACATCGTCGCCAACCTGGTTCGACGAGTAGCTGATGAGGTTTTCATTCCGTTTACTGTCGGCGGCGGCTTACGAACCGTTGAAGATATTCGAGCAGTCCTGAGAGCCGGAGCGGACAAGGTGACGCTGAATACTGCAGCTGTCGAGAATCCAAACTTGATTAGCGAATGTGCGGAGACTTTTGGCAGCCAATGTATCGTCGTTGCCATTGATGCGCGTCGTCGTCAACCTTCGAATGGCCCGGGTTGGGAAGTTTATACGCACGGCGGGCGAAAGAATGTGGGGCTCGATGCAGTCGAATGGGCAGTCCGTGCGCAGAGTCTCGGTGCAGGCGAAATACTTCTCACAAGTATGGATCGCGACGGGACACGTGATGGTTATGATATCGAACTAACAAAAGCAATAACGGACGAACTGCGAATTCCTGTGATTGCGTCGGGAGGCGCAGGTAAGCTCGAGGATTTCTACGAAGTGTTAACGCAAGGCGGCGCTAGTGCAGTACTTGCCGCATCACTTTTTCACTTCGGCGAATTTTCTGTTGCGGAAGTGAAGAGTCACCTTAGTCAGCGCGGTGTGATCGTAAGATGACCTCGATGAAGGCTCAGCTCGATAAACTAAAGTTTGACGGCAACGGGTTGATTCCCGCGATCGTGCAGGATGCCGTAACGCGAGAAGTCTTGACTCTCGCCTATATGAATGCTGAGAGTCTCGCGCGCACACTGGAAACAAACGAGACGTGGTTCTGGTCCCGATCGAGAAAAGAGCTCTGGCACAAAGGGGAGACTTCTGGAAATACGCAACGAGTTGTTGAGTTGATCGCTGATTGCGACAACGACGCGGTTGTTGTTCTTGTCGAGCCTGCCGGACCGGCTTGTCATACTGGCGCCAGAAGCTGCTTTGGCGATCCTACAGCTGTCGATCAACGGAGCCTGGGCAATGTGCTCGAACAGCTTTACCGGCTTGTTCAAGAGCGAGAACAAGCTCGACCCGAAAAGTCATACACGACATATCTCTTCAATGAGGGGCTCGACAAGATTCTGAAGAAGGTCGGTGAGGAGTCAACAGAAACAATCGTGGCCGCAAAGAACGACGCGATTGAACCGCTTGTGGCTGAAGTTTCTGATCTTCTTTATCACTTGATAGTTTTGTTGGTCGCGCGTGGCGTGAGTCTTGAACAGATACGCGATGAGCTGACGAAGAGACGTGGAAGCGGGGGATCTGATTGACTGTTGAGAAACAGGAGCTAGGTGAAATCCTTGAGTTTGCCGTGGGACTGGCACGCGGTGCCGGAGAGATCACGTTGAAGTATTTCCGAAAGGATCCGGAAACAAGCAAGAAGTCCGATGGTAGTTTTGTCACCGTTGCTGACCGCGAAGCAGAAGCTTTTTTGCGAGACAGAATTCGCCAGAGGTTTCCAAATGATGGCGTGCTGGGAGAAGAGGAAGGTGAATCTAAGGGTAGCTCCGGTCGGCGTTGGATTTTGGATCCTATCGACGGGACCTTTGCATTCGTTCATGGCGTTCCGTTTTACGGTGTCTTGATCGCTTTGGAAATTGATGGCGAGTCTAAAGTGGGTGTCGTGAATATTCCCGCACTGGACGAAGTCGTTTACGCTGCCGCTGGCCTCGGTTGCTTTTTGAATGGGCATTCAACGCGCGTGTCTTCGACGACGACCATTGAAGAAGCACTGTTACTCTGTTCGGACTTCGAGGCCTGTCAGCGATACGGATTTGGGGCAAGCATTAATGAGCTTCAACGTCGTGCAAACTCAAATCGAACGTGGGGAGACTGCTACGGATATGTTTTGGTTGCGACGGGTCGCGCCGATGTAATGTTGGACCCGATCATGAATGTGTGGGACTGTGCGCCACTGTTGCCTATTATCGAAGAAGCGGGCGGCACCTTTACTGATTGGCGCGGCAAGCGAACCATCGCTGGAGGAAATTCGATCGCCACAAATGGATTGCTGTTTGGTGAAGTTATGGCAATCGTTAATAGAAACCGAGAGTGACTTAGATACAACGTGCAAATCATCCCAGCAATTGATTTGAAAGGTGGTCGGTGTGTTCGGCTATCGCAGGGCCAGAAGGACACCAGCAAGACATATAGTGAAGACCCGATCGCTGTGGCCCACGCTTTTGTCGCAGCTGGTGCGGAGATCCTGCACATCGTCGATCTCGACGCAGCCTTTAGTAATGGGGAATCACCAAATCGTTCGGTTCTGAAGCAGATTGCCGGAGCGATGAACGTGCCAATCCAGTTTGGCGGAGGCCTGAGGACAGTGTTTGACGTCGAACGTGTGATCGATGTTGGCGTCTCGAGAGTTGTAATCGGTACTTTGGCAACGCAATCGGTTGATATCTTGCAAAAACTCGTCGACAGGTTTGGCTCCAGAGTTTGTGTTGGCATAGATGCAAGGAACGACATAGTGATGACGCACGGGTGGGAGACCGCAAATAATGTTTCGCCATCAAACTTAGCAGTTGCCATTGCCGGATTGGGTGTCGAACGAATCATTTATACTGACATCAAACGTGATGGCATGCTCAGCGGCCCCAACATTGAACAGACCGTGGCGCTGGCCCGGATCGCTCGTGTGCGTGTAACTGCATCGGGTGGAGTTTCGAGTGTTGATGACATTCAGAGGCTAGCCGCAGCAGGTGAACCGTTGGTCGACAGCGTTATTGTCGGCAGAGCCTTATACGAGGGTAAGTTCACCATGGAAGAGGCATTGAGAGCTGCGAGTTGAATAACATGAGTGAGAAAGTGTTTAGAGAGGGCGTTCTGAACGGACACGTTGCCTTTGTAACTGGTGGCGGTACCGGCATCACGGGCGGAGTCGCAAGAGCCTTCGCCGAAGCGGGTGCGACTGTCGCTCTGATTAGTCGAAAGATAGAACACCTGCAACCTGCAGCCGATGCGATCAACCAGAACGGCGGGAAGGCATTTGCTGTGGTTGCCGATGTACGTCAGCCTGAAGAAGTCGAGAAAGTGGTAGCTGCAACTGTCGAACACTTTGGAAAGATCGACATTGTGGTAAACGGCGCTGCGGGAAACTTTCTTTGCAAGGCGGAAGAGTTAACGCCAAATGGATTCGGGACAGTTGTCGATATTGATTTGAAAGGGACGTTCAATGTGTGCCGTGCAACGTTCGCGCAACTGAAAGAACATCAAGGTCAGATCCTGAACATCAGTGCCACACTTCATTATCTCGGTACACCAATGCAATTGCACGTGTCTGCAGCGAAAGCCGGTGTGGATGCGTTGACGCGGAACTTAGCAGTCGAATGGGGACGATACGGAATTCGAGTCAATGCAATTGCTCCAGGCCCAGTCGAAGACACGGAAGGGATGACGCGTCTCGTTCCTGACCCTATAAAAGAACGAATGAAGAAGAATATTCCTTTAGGACGTTTTGGCAGGATCTCCGACATTGAGAACGCGGCTGTGTTTCTTTGCTCGGATGCGGCGAGCTTCATAAACGGCGTGATAATTATTGTCGACGGTGGGCAATGGTTGGCGGTAAACAGAGTTTTGTAGGAGAGGATCAGCTTCGCTCGATCGTTAATGATCGAGCGGTTCCGAACGTATGTTAGACCTTCAACCGGCAACATTTGAGGAGTTCGAACAGCAGGCTCGGCACGGCAACGTAGTTCCCGTTGTCCGTTCAGTGCTCGCCGACTTGCACACACCGGTGGGCGCCTTCATGCGCATCGCCGGCAACTCGACATATGCGTTCCTGCTGGAATCGGTGGAAGGCGGCGAACGAATCGCGCGGTATTCATTTTTAGGCGCGGATCCCGAAATGATTGTTCGTGGACGTGGCGCACAAACGATCGTCGAACGGAATGGCAAGACTGAGACGTTTCCGGGCGTGGCGACTGAATGGGTACGAGACTATTTTCGTGAACGCGTGTTGGCTCGGCGATCTGGCTTAGCTCCTTTTGCCGGAGGCGCTGTTGGCTACCTTGGATACGATGCCGCACGTTGGTTTGAACCAGCGCTTCGCTACGAACGAACGCAAATGCTCGACGGCCCCGTTGACGCAGTGTGGATGTTCTTTCGAACCGTCATTGCATTCGACCGAGTCAAACAGCGAATGGAGATTGTGTCGATTGTTTTGACTGAAGAAGCGGCAGGAAGTCACGCACGTCTGCGAGATCTTTACGAGGCGGCCGTCGCACGCACGCTACAATTGGAGAACAAGATTTACGAAGCAAGCCTTCCGCAACCCGCTCGTCGCGAAACCGACCTAACAGAGAAGAGCTTTCAATTAAATTCAAACTGGACTCGTCGCGACTTCGAAGAAGGAGTTCGTCGGGTTCAGGACTACATCAGGGCGGGCGATTGTTACCAGGCGGTTCTGTCACAACGGTTTTCAGCAAAGTTCAAAGGCGAAGCGTTGGAAATCTATCGAGCACTGCGCGCGATAAACCCGTCGCCATACATGTTTTTTCTTCGCATGGGCAACGAAACTGTGATCGGTGCCTCACCGGAAATGCTTGTGCGCTGTCACGGTCAGCGCCTCGACTATCGCCCAATAGCTGGAACTCGCAGACGAGGCGCGACCGAAACTGAGGACTGGATGCTCGGTGAAGATTTAAAAACGGATGAAAAGGAAGTTGCTGAACACATGATGCTTGTTGACCTGGGTCGCAATGACCTGGGGCGCGTTTCCGATTATGGATCGGTGAAGGTCGAACAGTTGATGACGATTGAGCGGTATTCTCACGTGCAGCATATGGAAACAACTCTTCGTTCGCGTCTGCGCGACGGTTTGGATCGCTTCGACGCTTTAGCTTCCTGTTTTCCGGCAGGCACAGTTACAGGCGCACCAAAGATCCGAGCCATGGAAATCATTGATGAGTTGGAACCGGATCAGCGTGGAATTTACGCTGGAGCTGTTTTGTACATGGACTACGCTGACAATCTCGACTCATGCATCGCGATTAGAACGATGGTCTTGCGAGGAGAGGATGCAACGGTTCAAGCTGGCGCCGGCATAGTGGCCGATTCAGTTCCAGAGCATGAATACGCGGAAACAGTGAACAAGGCACGCGCGATGTTTCGTGCAATCGAAATGGCGGAACGAGGCCTGTAAAAGAATCTCAGATTTCAGATCGCAGATCTCAGATCAATACAAAGCACAAAATACAAAATGTGTTACCTGCGACTAACGCTATTCGTGATCATTATCTTAAGCCGGGTCGTATCCGGTTACGCTCAAGGTACGCCGAATGGTCCGATTGAAGCGCCGCGGAAGGCAAACACACGAGCTGTGGAACCTTCCACTGTTCCCGCGCCCGAAC
The DNA here is from genome assembly GCA_035257465.1 of Pyrinomonadaceae bacterium. Lineage (GTDB taxonomy): Bacteria > Acidobacteriota > Blastocatellia > Pyrinomonadales > Pyrinomonadaceae > PSRF01. The sequence goes on from DATEXA010000336.1 coordinate 5,667, forward strand.
CATTTGATGGAGCGCCGGTGGAAAAGATGGCAGTGCAATGCGTCACGCTGGATACTGAACTAGGAGCAATCGAGATTGCGATGATGCCGGAGATCGCTCCCGAGAGTGTCAGAAACTTTTTGAACCTAGCCGCTACTGGCGACCTGGATACGACTACTTTCAGCAGAACAGTCAAAGACTTTGTAATTCAAGGCGGGAATCTTTCGACCAGTGAGAAATGGAACCTTGACCTCGCGCGCAGGATGACGCGAAAGATTCCTGACGAGCCGGGAATTATCAAACACGTTCGCGGAATTGTTTCGATGGCGCGAACGGACGAACCCAATAGTGCGACCACGCACTTCTTTATCCTCGTCGGAAACGGATCAAATCTCGACGGTAAGTTTTCTGCGTTTGGCACGGTGACGAAAGGGATGGAAGTCGCAGATCAAATTAATCAGGCGCCGGCGGAGCATGAAAAGCCAAACAAACCGGTGAAAATCAAAAAGGCGCTAGTCGCACCTTGTAAGAAGTGAGGATGATGTCGCAGTTGTTTGATTCGAGATATCGCCGGGCACTACTTCTGCTGACCGGCTATTGCTTAATTCTTGCAGGTTGCGCGAAACAGTTTCCGGCAGAGGCGACGCCAGAAGCTGCGAAGCGGTTTCTGAAACTTCGTGGTTTCGAATTTGATCAGAAAGGATTCTTTGCGGCAGTCGCGGCGAGTGATGTTCCATCAGTCAATGCATTCCTGAAAGCCGGTATCGATCCGAATGTGCATGACTCAAGAGATGGGCGCACAGCACTCATTTCGGGTGCGGCACATGGCGATCTCCCAGTTGTTAAAGCACTCTTGAATGGTGGTGCTGACGTGAATGCGCGGGATGGCCGTGGTTACACCGCGCTGTTCCACTCGATCGAAGCGCGATACGACGATGTGACGGACGTCCTGTTAGCACGTCCCGGTCTCGACTTGAACGCGCGTGGTAAGAATGGAGTCACTGCATTGATCAGTTTTGTGTGGCATGATCGAACTGACGTCGTCAAACAGCTACTGAATAGAGGCGCGAATGTAAACCTGCAGGACGCAGATGGAGATACGGCGTTACACGGAGCAGCTGAGAGCGGAAACCTTGAAATCATTAACCTCTTTTTGACCAAAGGGGCAGATATTGAACTGAAGAACAAAGCGGGCGGCACGCCACTGATGTGGGCCGCGGTTTACGGAAACGAACAAGCAGTGCGAACCTTGATCGAGCATGGCGCTAATCCGAACGTTAAAGATGTCGACGGAATGAGTGCGCTTGATTGGGCTGTGAAGAACAAAAGAACCAGAGTAGCCGAAATCTTGAAAACGCAAGCAGGGCGCAAAGCATAAGTAGAACAGCATGCTTTTAGTCATCGACAACTACGACTCGTTCACTTACAACCTGGTTCAGTACCTCGGCGAACTTGGCGAAGTGGTGGAAGTTCGCCGCAACAATCGAGTTACTCTGGACGAGATTGAACAGTTACGACCGGAACGAATCGTCATCTCGCCTGGACCTGGAACCCCGGACGACGCTGGTATTTCGCTGGGAGTGATTCAGCGATTTGGAGGAAGAATTCCGGTCCTTGGAGTGTGCCTGGGTCATCAGGCGATAGGGCAGGTCTATGGTGGACGAGTGATTCGTGCACCCGAATTGATGCATGGCAAAGCATCAGAGATTTGTCATGACGGTAAGACAATCTTTGCGGGACTTGAGGATCACTTCCTTGCGGGTCGCTATCATTCTTTGATCGTAGAAAGACGTACGTTGCCTGATTGCCTGGAAGTCTCGGCGTTTACGGAAGACAACATAATCATGGGTCTCAGACACCGTGAGCTCAAAGTAGAAGGCGTGCAGTTTCATCCGGAATCAATCCTGACTTCCGACGGCAAAAAGCTTCTCGCTAATTTTTTAAAACTTTAGTCCTGCCTATCTCAAAAGAATGAGTAACAGTTCTTTGCAGACGTTTCTTTCACGTTTGGTCCGTCGTGAAAACCTCACGCAGGAAGAAGCGCGACAATTGCTGGATGCACTGTTGGATGAAGCAGCGACCGACGCACAGATTGCGGGCGCTCTCCTGGCCCTTGCGACGAAGGGTGAGACTGTCGAAGAGCTGGCAGGCTTAGCCGCGGGGTTGCGCGCAAAATCAGTTCGACTCAAATGTAGCCATAAATGTTTTATTGATACTGCGGGCACGGGGTCGAGTGCCGCAAAGACGTTCAACATCTCCACGGCTGCGTCATTTGTGATTGCCGCATCCGGCTTGCCAGTTGCCAAGCATGGAAACCGAGCCGCCAGTAGTAAGTCCGGGAGTGCAGATGTTCTTACTGCATTAGGTGTGAACGTGTCAGCGTTACCGTCTATGTCCGAAGCTGCGCTCAACGAAATTGGAATCTGTTTCATGTTTGCTCCGCTCTATCATGGAGCAACTGCGCGTGTTGCGGGTATTCGTCGGCAGCTGGGTGTACACACAACGTTCAATTTACTTGGACCACTAAGTAATCCCGCGGGAGCGCCTCGACAAATAATCGGTGTATGGCACCGAGATCTAACGGAACGTCTCGCTAACGTACTGGCATTACTTGGAACTGAGCGAGCGTGGGTGGTTCACGGTGAAGATGGTCTCGACGAAGTTACGTTGACGGGCAAAACCTTCGTCGCCGAAGCCCGCAACGGGCAGGTAAAGACATTTGAAATTGATCCAAATAGTTTCGGTCTGGATCGTGCACCACTCGCACACTTGCGGGGAGGAGATGCCGAGGCGAATGCGGCGACGATTCGTGAAGTGTTTGAAGGTAAACGTAAGGATGAAGCGCGCTCACTTGTGATCATGACTGCCGCGTCAGCACTTGTCGTCGGCGAAGTCACCGATGATTTGAGTAGTGCGGCGAGACTGGCTGAGAGAGCAATTGACAGCGGTGCTGCATGGGAGAAATTGGAGCTACTCAAGCTCGCAACGAAGGCGTGAGACATGAGTGTCTTAACTGAAATACTTGCCCGTAAGCGAGAACGGGTTAATGCTGCTAAGAAAGCAATTCCACTGAATAAAGTTCGCGAACAAGCTGTGGAGACGCGGAAGATCTTCGAGCGACATCGGTTGTTGAGCGCGCTGCAACGAGACCAGGTGAATGTAATCGCTGAGTTCAAGCGCCGGTCGCCATCAAAAGGAGTCATTCGAGCCAATGCAGATGTCGGTTCAATCGTGAGGGGTTACGCTACTGCGGGAGCCGCGGCGATTTCCGTGCTTACAGAGGCAGATTATTTTGATGGCTCTCTGGATGACTTAAGATCGGCTAAGTCCGCAGTTGATTTGCCAGTGCTGCGGAAGGATTTCATTTTTGATGAGTACCAGGTCTTCGAAGCAGCAGCGGCTGGAGCTGATGCGATTCTTTTGATTGTTGCTGCTTTAGATGATCGATCCTTATCGCGACTTCGACAACTTGCCGAACAGGAGCTTGAAATTGATGCGCTGGTCGAGGTTCATGACATTGCCGAAATGATGAGAGCAGCGGCGTCAGGTGCGAAGTTGATCGGAGTTAACAATCGAAACCTGCATACTTTCGAAGTGTCGCTCAAAACGTCGTTGGATCTGGCGTCAACAGCTCCTGCTGGTTCGATTCTCGTCAGTGAAAGTGGTTTGAGAACGTCAGAAGACCTGGCTGTCCTGAGAGAGGCTGGCTTTCGTGGATTCTTGATTGGTGAGTCGTTGATGCGTGCGGAGAAACCTGGAGAGCTCCTGCGAGGATTAACGGGTCAATGACTTTTGTAAAGATATGCGGCATCACCAATCTTCCTGACGCTCTGGTGGCAGTCGGTGAAGGCGCCGATGCGTTGGGGTTCAATTTCTATCGAAAGAGCCCGCGTTACGTTGAGCCCTTAGAAGCGCGCAGGATTATTCAGCAGCTTCCCGCGAACGTACTAACCGTAGGAGTGTTCGTAAACAAAGAGACACCTGAACAGGTAAAGGCTGTGGCAAGTGAAGCGGGCGTCAGTGCCTTCCAACTCCATGGCGATGAGTCTCCCGACTACTGTTCTGCTCTGAGAGATTCGTACGTCATCAAGGCATTTGCGGTGAGTGAAGCATTCGATATTCGAACGACACAGGAGTACAGCGTCGACGCAATCTTGCTCGATGCAAGTCATAGGAAACTTCGAGGCGGGACTGGTCACGTTATTGATTGGACAGTGGCAAAGCGCGTCGGAGAACTCGGTATCAAGATGTTTCTGGCTGGCGGATTGACACCCGAGAATGTTCGCGAGGCTATCGACACAGTGAATCCGTATGCTGTAGATGCGTGCAGTGGTTTAGAACGAGTCCCAGGCTTGAAAGATCACGGCCGTCTACAAGCGTTTTTCAAGGCGGTGCGTTCCTGATGTTAAACCTTGACGCTGCGCCACAGGCACGGAGTATGCTAGTGACTGCCTCTTCGTTGGAGACATCAAGCGAACCTCCCCACATAATTTCGTTACCGTTTTTGCCAATTGCTGGTCTTAATATGTCTGCGCACGCCGAAAAGAGAATTGCTGAAAGGATTACTCGTTCAAGGGGACGAGTGTTGCTGGTTATGGACGAGCAGCCACCTGATCTCGTGCGCATGCTTCGTTCAAAGGGAATTGAAGTAGTGGGTGTCTCAACTGGAACTGCCGCTATCGTTTCTTTACAAAGATCGCGACCTCATTTAGTTGTTGCGAATCCGTTTGCGACTGGTTTGAGTGTCAACGAACTCGCGAAGATGCTCGAGCAGTCTGACAACGGTGTGCCGCTCGTGTTAGCGGGCACATTACCTTCGACACGCGAAAAGCGGATGGCTGCGCTGTCTGAAGGAGCTTTTGACTATTTTGAGCTTCCAGGTGAGTCGGAGTTGCTCGTCAAACGCTGTGAGCAACTGATCGCTTTAAGACAAAAGATCGATCGGCTTCGCTCCGATGCTGATCTTGATTTCTTAACTGGACTGGCAAATCGTCGTCGTTTTCGTGTTTCACTCGTGAGGGAAGTTGAACGTTGGCGCCGTTATGGTGTTCCCTGCGCTTTGCTTCTGTTGGATATCGATCATCTCAAACACGTCAATGACCATTTCGGACATCCAGCGGGCGATCACGTAATCAGACAGGTGGCGCAAACTCTTTCAGAGGTATCGCGCGACAACGATACTGCAGCAAGATTGGGCGGCGAAGAGTTCGCGTTATTACTTGCCTGCATTGACGTGGAAAAAGCCGGCGCGGCGGCGGAACGATTGAGAGAGGTGATCAGCAGACGGCCCGTTGAGGGCGTAGGTAACGTTACTGTGAGTATCGGAGTGGCCGGATGCCCCGCTAGTGGAACTGCTGAGAGAACGTTGTATGCCGCAAGCGACGAGGCACTGTACGTCGCAAAGAATGGCGGCAGAAACAGAATTGCTATTGCTCCACTGCTACAGGAGAAATTGCCAGGCGTCGAATCCTAAGCAACAATGCCCCTTCCTCCTATGTCATCTCCTAAAACACAGCCAGACCTGCTCGGGCACTGGGGCCCTTATGGCGGGCGCTTTGTGCCTGAAACGTTGATGGCCCCTTTGGAAGAATTAACTGAGGCTTATCTGTTTGCGAAAGACGACGGAGCATTTCAGTCGGAACTGACTGCACTGCTGCAGCACTATGCAGGTCGCGCGACCCCGCTCTTTTATGCTGAACGTCTAACGCGCCACGCTGGCGGCGCAAAGATTTACCTGAAACGCGAAGACCTTCTTCATACCGGCGCTCACAAGATAAACAACTCATTGGGCCAGGTTCTGCTCGCAAGGAGAATGAACAAGCAGCGAATCATTGCTGAAACTGGTGCGGGCCAACATGGCGTTGCTACTGCAACCGTCTGTGCTTTGTTCGGCCTTACTTGTGTTGTTTACATGGGAGCCGAAGACATGAGGCGTCAGGAATTGAACGTCTTCCGAATGCAGTTACTCGGCGCTGAGGTGAGGGAAGTAAAAGCAGGCTCGCAAACGCTCAAAGATGCAATCAATGAAGCCTTACGTGATTGGGTAACGAACGTAGCTGATACTTACTACTTACTTGGCAGTGCTTTGGGACCTCATCCGTATCCGCTTATGGTGCGCGATTTCCAAAGTATCATTGGGCGAGAAGCGCGCGAACAGATTCTGCAGTTTGAAAACAGATTGCCGGATCTACTGATCGCGTGTGTTGGTGGTGGATCTAATTCGATCGGACTATTTCATCCTTTCCTGAGCGATTCATCCGTAAGAATGATCGGTGTCGAAGCCGGTGGCAAAGGCAACTCTTTGGGTGAACACGCTGCAAGATTCAACCTTAACGGCGGCGGTCGACCTGGCGTTCTGCAGGGGACGATGAGTTATGTATTGCAAGACAAGAACGGCCAGGTGGCCTCGACGCATTCCGTTTCTGCAGGCTTGGACTACCCTTCGATCGGTCCGGAGCACGCATATCTCCATGACTTGAAACGCGTGACGTACGTTTCCGTTTCAGACGCTGAAGCGATGGATGCGTTTCAACTGCTATCGAAGCTCGAAGGCATAATCCCGGCCCTTGAATCTGCTCATGCAGTGGCTCACGCGTTGAAAGTAGCAAGCCAAATGAAAAAAGAAGAGATCGTGGTCGTGAATTTGTCAGGGCGCGGAGACAAGGACGTTAATACGGCGCGCGAATCTTTGGAGTTGTAGACGTGGGACGAATCGCAGAATCGTTCAGCGCGTTGCGTAAGAGTGATGGAAAGGGCTTCATTCCTTTCATTACGGCTGGCGATCCAGATCTCGACACAACAGAAGACTTGCTCGTCGAACTTTCGGAAGCAGGCGCAACAATAATTGAATTGGGCGTCCCTTACAGCGATCCGATGGCAGACGGTCCTGTAATTCAGCGTGCTTCAGAAAGAGCATTGAAGCACGGCTTTGGTTTGGACAATGTTCTGGCAGTTGCTGAGCGCGCGCGAAAACGAATTGCTACACCCATCATCCTGTTTAGTTATTTCAATCCTCTTTTACAGTTTGGCGTAAAGCGTCTGGCACAACGAGCCGCTGAGTCAGGTATCGATGGTGTGCTAGTTACAGATCTAACGCCTGAAGAGGCAGATGAGTTTAATGCTGAACTACGAGCACACGGATTGGACATGATTTTCCTTGTTGCGCCGACATCAACCGATGCAAGGCTGGAATTGATCGCGAAGCGCGCCAGCGGTTTTATCTATGCGGTTTCAAGAGCAGGTGTAACCGGCACCAGAGACAGCGTTAGTTCCGAGGCGGAAAAATTGGTAAATCGAGTACGACGTTTTTCAGACCTTCCAATCGCTGTCGGGTTTGGTATCTCAACCCGGGAACAAGTATTGGATGTCCAGCGATATGCTGACGCAGTAGTTGTAGGTTCAGCGATCGTACAGGAGCTTGAGAGGAATGCAGGTGCACCCGATATCTCAAAACGCATCGGCGCATTTGCACGAAGTCTTCTGCCAGCGAAAAGTTTGCGAGCGTGACACGACATGAGCGAGGAGACCTCAATACTAAAAAAAGGATCACCAGTTCTTTTGGTGTTGCATAGTCCACGAGAGAAATGTTGGGGCATGCTCGACGAAGTTACCAGCGCTGGAGTATTCTTGCGCGGTCTCGACTTGAAAGCTTTTGACGATTGGATTAGCGCAGTCGTTCACCATGAGCCGTTTATCGGATTAGGCTCGATGTTTTTCCCGATGTGGAGAGTTGAACGAATCGCCAGAGATGAAACCTCCGGAGAGATTCCGTCGCTGTGTCAGCAAGCCGAGCAACGGACCGGGCTCAGTTTTCACGAGTTGATGAAGGATGACTGCGGTCCATTGGTTTGAACGTACGTTGGTTTCACGTGCAGAGCCTCACCAACGACTGACGAGGCAGAGAGGGCTGCCGAGTGCGCGTGAAATTCCGAAACCTCACCCTCTGGAAAATTTAGACGTTGCAAGCGTGAAACACTGTTCCATTCTCGCTCCACCTGTGGTATGCTCTCGACTCTTTGAGAGTGGGACCTGCAGCGCTGAAAGCGAAAAAAGGAGCGGAAGAAAGAGATGTATGCCATGGCTGATGACCGAGCAAACGTAGATCGTGGCCGAGCTGTCGAGGCTGCGTTAGCAAACATTGAAAAGAGATTTGGTAAAGGATCGATCATGCGTTTGGGGGAGCGTGAGGTGTCGGATATTCCGGCAATCTCAACTACCTCGCTGAGCCTGGACGCTGCAGTTGGCGTCGGCGGGGTACCTCGAGGCCGTATCGTAGAGATTTACGGTCCTGAAAGCTCCGGTAAGACAACGCTGGCTCTTCATATCGTCGCAGAGGCACAAAAAGCTGGAGGCGTCGCGGCTTACATCGATGCTGAGCATGCGATGGACGCAGACTACGCCGGCAAGCTCGGCGTCGACATAGATCAACTGTTGATTTCTCAGCCGGACTCAGGAGAACAAGCGCTTGAAATTGCCGAAGCACTGGTCCGATCGAATGGCGTTGACGTGATTGTCGTTGACTCCGTTGCGGCGTTGGTTCCGCGAGCCGAACTCGATGGAGAAATGGGTGATTCTTTACCGGGACTTCAAGCTCGCTTGATGTCGCAGGCGCTCAGAAAGTTGACGGCGATTGTTGCGCAGTCAAACACCTGCTTCATTTTTATCAATCAGATTCGCGAAAAGATTGGTGTCATGTTTGGCAACCCGGAAACAACCACGGGCGGTCGGGCACTCAAGTTCTATTCTTCGTTACGACTCGACATCCGCCGCATCGGCGCGATTAAGGATGGCGATCGTGTCGTGGGAAACCGTACAAAGGTGAAGGTCGCGAAGAACAAAGTCGCACCCCCATTTCGCGAGTGTGAGTTTGACATCATGTATGGCGAAGGAATATCGCGTGAAGGAGATCTACTCGATCTGGCAGTTGTAAATCGTGCTGTAGAAAAGAGTGGGGCGTGGTTTTCATACAAGGGCGAGCGTCTTGGTCAAGGCCGTGAAAATGCGAAACAATCATTGAAGGACAATCCCGAGATCCTCAAGAAGATTGAAAATGAAGTAAAGGCGACACTCGGTCTTCCTGTTCGTGAAGAGCCCGAACCAGTCAATGCGAAAGCCGCGACTGGCGATAAGAAATAGCACTGCCCCCTGAAGACTAACGAGCGCTCGGTGAGGATGTTTTCCTCTTCACCGAGCGCTTATTTACTGCTTTACACTCTCGCTTGGCAAAACGGATAATCGCGCGCGGGAACCGCAGAAAGAAGCCGATGTCGTCAATCCTCTTAAAAGAAGCAATGATCGTCACAGTGGATCCACAAGATTCAATCGTACATGGTGATCTGTTGATTGAGGATGATCGAATCGTATCTGTTGGGCCAAACAAATCCAAAGCGGACATAACTATCGATGCGCTCAACTGCGCCGTCATCCCTGGGTTCATTCAGACTCACATTCATCTCTGCCAAACACTCTTTAGATCTGCTGCAGACGATCTTGCGCTGATCGATTGGTTAAAGAAACGAGTTTGGCCCATGGAAGCCGCGCATTCGCCCGAATCCATAGCCGCTTCAGCACGTTTGGGCATTGCCGAGTTAATTAAGGGAGGAACCACATGTGCGCTGACGATGGAAACTGTTCACCATACAAGTGAAGTCTTTCGTGTGGTGCTGGAAAGCGGTTTTCGCGCAACCGTCGGCAAATGCATGATGGATAAAGGCGACGAAGTCCCGGACGGTTTGCGTGAACGGACTGAGGATTCAATTCGTGACTCCATTGTTCTACTGGAGCAGTGGCATAACGTTGATAACGGTCGGATACGTTACAGCTTTGCACCACGTTTCGCGGTCAGCTGCACACGCGAACTGTTGGAGAAAGTCGGTCGACTTGCGCGAGAGCGGAGCGTGATGATTCACACGCACGCATCGGAGAATCGAACTGAGTGTGAAATGGTTGAGTCTGAAACCGGCATGCGAAACGTTGCCTATCTTGATCACGTCGGCCTGACTGGTCGCGACGTGGTTTTAGCCCACTGTGTTCATCTTGCTGACGACGAGATAGAGGTTTTACGTCAGACACAAACAAACGTAGCTCATTGCCCATCGTCAAACCTGAAGTTGGGATCAGGCATAGCGCCAATTGCAAAACTACTCGCAAACAAAATTTTGGTATCGCTGGGCGCCGACGGCGCACCGTGCAATAACCGTCTCGACATGTTTACAGAAATGCGAAGTGCAGCTTTGTTGCAGAAGGTCATGCATGGCCCTGAGGTTCTGCCAGCGCGGCGTGTACTTCGAATGGCAACAATTGATGGCGCCCGAACACTTGGGTTGCAGGCTGACATAGGCACGATTGAGGTTGGCAAGAAGGCAGACCTGTCGCTAATACGACTAGACCACCTGCATACCTCGCCACATTCTGAGGATGTTGTCTCGTCAATTGTGTATTCCGCGCAGGCTTCAGATGTTCAGAGTGTTGTCGTTGATGGAAGAATGTTGATGAACAACAGGGATTTGCTCACTCTGGATGAGCGCAGCATTATTAAGCAGGCGAACACACAGTCGAGTGATTTGTTGCAACGAGCTGGATTGAATTAGGGTTTAGAAGAGAGTTGGCTGGAAAAGGCTGTGCCAGCTCGAAGGTAGCGACTGCGGGGGGCGCGATCGGCGGCCGAGCTGGCACTGGCGGGCACTATCAATTTTGAATTGGATGGCGTCTTTTCAACCTAGCTGACGTTTGGGCATCAGCCCCATCCGCAACGTCCCGAATTATACACCCGGTAAGGAATCAGTCAACGACTTTTTGTGACTAATCCGACAAATAGCGAAGTTGACAGCTATTTGACGAAGTACCTATACTACGCGGTCTTTTCCCACTGGCCAGGTAGCTCAGTTGGTAGAGCGCGGCCCTGAAAAGGCCGGCGTCGGCGGTTCGATTCCGTCCCTGGCCACCATTTAAATTCAATAACTTAGAGACTAGGCCGCGGCTGGTCCATTCCACGGAAGTGTTCGTCGATGAGATAGAACTCCTTTCGAATCAATCAGAAAGCATCCAAGTCACAGTTGTAGCCGAAAAAAGGCTGGCGTCGCTTGTTCGATCCTGCCATCACGCGTCTTTGAAAAGACTTACAAGCAGTTAAAAATCCAATTTCGCCGAGCGCACAATACGCGCACATCTCAGCGATCATCCGATGTTTGCGTTTCGCAATTCGGTTCAAGTTATTTCCACATTTCCCGCGCCGTCGCGATAAGTCCTTCGCTGAACATGACGTCAGACGAAGGCGCCGAACTCTTCGGTCACGGAGGGAGCATTCACCGGAGCGATCACCATCGGAAAGGTCTTTGACGAAGCTGAGGCAGGGATACTCTGTCTTTATGAAATCGCTGACATAACACTGCAAGAACAGATAAGGCTTCTGAAGACGATCGATGAGAAACAGATCAAACGACTCGGTGCCAATCACTAGGAGTCATGTGACGTACAGATCATCGCGGCGAAATCTTCTCTGCATAAAGTTGTTCACTGAGTAAACGGCACCGTGGGCGCACGTGAGTTCATTTCCGTAGACGAAATTCATTGATCAAAGCACGCCAGGCTTGCTCCTCTCGCGCTGGATCAACGAGGCGGGTTAGTCTCTCGCCCCACGCTTTCAATTCGGCCAGATATTCCGAGGAACTCTCTGCACGAGTTAACAGTTGTGCGAGCTGACTTGTATTACCAACATCAAAATAGCCTGGGTATCCTGCACCCAGAATCCCGATGTTTCCATCAATGCGAGAAGCAAGAATCGGCACGGACGCCGCTATCGCTTCCGACAACACGTTCGCGCCTCCTTCCATTCGAGATGAATGCACACAAAGAGAACTCTTCTTGAGTATTTGGAAGACGCGTAACTGCGATAGCTGGCCCAGCCATTTGTAACGTTTATTAACACTCATTTCTTTGCGCGCTCTGTTGGCCATTGCCTCAGTCATCGCGCCACCAACGTGCAAGACTCGAACTCTTGACGAATCAGAAAGTAATCGCACAGCCATGGCGGTGCGAAACGGATCTTTCACAGCACGCAGGTGTCCGATGACAGACACATCAAAACTGGCGCTGGATCGTTCTTTAGCGTGAGTATTACTCGTCAGTGCCTTGACTGACTGATAGATTACGCGCGCCTTCTTCTGCCAGCTTGGCCTCAGTTCCTTGGTAGCTTTCGGTTGGAGCACGACAATCCTGGTCGCCAGGTCGAGTGAATCTCTTG
>DATEXA010000337.1:0-16232 GCA_035257465.1 Pyrinomonadaceae bacterium
GGGCAAAAGACTTGCCGAGCCCTCCTTAACAGTCGGGCTACTGCCCCTGGTCGAGCAATCTCTCACAGATCAACTTTGCTGACGTGCGCACAGAAACTGTGAAGCCAAAGAACGGACCAAAGTCCTGCATGGCAGGCATGCTGGTGATGAAGAAGCCGAGAACAGAAGTCTCAAGATGATCGTCGAGAACTGGAAAGCCATTCCTGGTTTCAAGCCGCTCAAGAATATTTCCCGCTGCTAACAACGGTAACCTCGCGATATCCACCTTGTACCCAGTCGCCAGAACAACGTGGTCGATAATCAGGGTCTCTCCATTCGTCAACCTTGCCGACAACTCCCCATTGCCGTCTTCAATACAACTGACGAGCTCGGTCTTGGGCCAAACTGTTACGCAGGCGTCATTAAGGCGTGGTTCCAACCATGGCTCAACCTTCAGTCGACCTTCAGCCCATTGCCTGTAACTAACAGCCTCTCTCTCTGACTCCGACAATCGTCTAAACCAGTTCGGATTCTCCACCATACCATCAACCAACGGGCCCACCCATGACCACTCGGACTCCGCGAAGGCAGGGCTTGGATGTCGATGTGAAAGATGGACTGCGGCTGCACCAGCATCGAGAAGTAATGCGGCCCACTCAAACGCGCTTTGCCGTCCACCGATGATCAAAAAGCGTTTGTCTTTGGCTTCACTGAAATCGACGAACTCACAAGTGTGTTGGAAACGACCTTTCGGGAGTTTGGTTCTCAACTCGGTCGGTATGTGTGGGAAATGTTTGAAACCGGGTGCGAGCACGACGCGATGTGCGTGCAAACGTTCACCGTCTGTAGCAGTCGCGACAAAATCGTCGTTGGTTTGATCGAGCCGTTGCACGTGAAAAGGAAGCGGCTGAATATTCTTTTGCTGCTGAAACCACTCAGCGTAAGAGAGATAAAACTTGAGTGAGAGCGGTGTAACATCGCTGGCAGTCTTACCTTGCGACCGCAGGAACGAATCGATCGTATGCACGTTCACCGGATCGAGATGCCAGTCGCATGCGGACCGCAGGAACATATCTTCCGGCATGTTGCGTCGCCAAAACTCCATTGGCTTTCCAACGACCAGATGCTCAATACGATCGTGCGCCGCCAGCGCTGCCAACGCTAATCCAAACGGCCCTGCACCGATAATTAGAAGATCCGTTTCCATCGTTCGATAGGACTTAGTTTGACTACATCAGACCAATACATTCATGAACGTCGTGTCACTAATACGCTGACCTGTGCTGGAATATATTAACCGTCAAACTGAACAAGTTAGGAAGGGTGGTTTACCCCCGCCGTTTGTAGACCTTAAGTTGAATGAGCTTTAGTAGCGGGGGTAAACCACCCTTCCTAACTTGTTCGATTTGAAGTCTCATTTTGTTATCGGCGTGTCTTGCGCAAGCAGCGCAGCTCTGTGGGAGCCCCCGATCCCCAGCTTTGAATGGCTTGACGAAGTTCATTTAACGGCGCCGCCGCAAACAGATTGGATTGATTAATACGATCTGCATTCTGTCAAAAGGACAGCTCCCTCGTCGAGCTTTTCAATCGTCGTCATCTCCCACCACTATTTACGATTCTCCATTCAGGATTTACGATTCATTGTGTGATCACTCCATCAACTAGAACCGCACAATTCCACTACGCGATCCGAAACATCGTCACCGCCGCAGAGGCCATGGAGCGAACCGGCCGTCACGTTAACTATCTCAACATTGGTGACCCGCAAATTTTTGGTTTCCGCCCACCCGACTTTATTGTCGAGGTTGTCCAACGAGCTCTCAAAGAGAACTTCACCGGTTACGCTCATTCGACCGGTTTGCTCGAAGCTAAAAATGCGATCGCTGATTATGCGACGGGCCTCGGCGCTCCAACGGAGGCAAACGATGTGATTGTCACGAGTGGTGCTTCTGAAGCAGCAGATCTCGTGATGACAGCGTTGCTAAATGAGGACGATGAAGCGTTGCTTCCAGCTCCGGGTTATCCAATTTATCCGGCCATCATGGCAAAGCTCGGGGCAGTCGCGCGCTATTACAACCTGGATGAAGGTGACAACTGGCAACCGTCGATCGAACAGATGGCAGCTTTGATCAATGAACGCACGCGTGCAATCGTCCTCATCAACCCAAACAATCCGACCGGCGCAATTACTCCCGACCAGACTACTGCGCAGATTCTTTCGCTGGCCGCAGAACATGACCTCGTGGTGATCTCCGACGAAGTGTATCGAGAGTTGTGTTTTGTGAAGCCACCTATTTCTGCTTCAGTATTGACTGCGACTGCGAGTGCACCCGTGATCACGTTGGAGAGTTTGTCAAAGACTCATCTGATCCCCGGCTGGCGTGTCGGTTGGATGCGTTTCAGTCATGCGCATAAGATGCGTGAATTGATCACAGCAATAACGCGGCTTGCAAGTGGTCGACTTTGTTCACCGACTCCGCCTCAGTATGCGATCAAACCAGCACTGGAAGGTGATCGAACTTTTATGAACGACTTTGTTGGTGACCTCAAGATGCGACGTGATTTCGCAGTCTCGCGAATTAATGAGATTGACGGATTGTCGAGCACCACTCCGGAAGCTGCCTTCTATTTAATGATAAAGATAAACGACCTGGGCGGCCGTACTGACGAACAATTTGTACTGGATATGTTGGAAGAAACTGGCGTGCTGGTGGTCCACGGCTCGGGATTTGGTTGTGAGCCTCGCGCGGGGTACTTTCGTCTTGTCTATCTGGCGAAGGAAGAGCTACTCGGGACAGCATTCACCAATATTCACCGTTTCATGGACTCGCGGAACCGCTCGTGAAGTTGAATTGAGAGCGAAACATGTCTGACCCAAATGAAATACTCAGATCTGCAAGTAGTATTTTGCTGGTCGACTGGGCCAGCCCCAGCGTTCCTCGAACCCTGGTAGTCGCAGGCTTCAAGGTCTTCTGTGCATTACCAGGACGCTACTCAGTTGTTGAAGTTGTTCCAGAGCCGCCGCAAGGAGTCGACTCGAGTGACATCATTCCGCCGCAACCGGGCGAGCAAGGTTACCTGGTGTTTCGGCGACTCAACGAAAGACATGCGAAGATCGATATCATTAACGTCTATCGCCCGGAGAGCGAGCACGCTGGAATAGTTGCTAATCAGGTGGTTCCACTAGGCGCGAAAGTGATGTGGCTACAACCTTCGGTTGGTTGTGTGACGGCATTTCAGTTGGCAACCGAACACGGATTCGACGTGGTTAAAGGATTTGATATTGCCATTGCAGCTCGCCAGGTTGTTGAGTCGTAATCTCGCTTTACCGAAGTGGTGCGGGCCGCACTCCAAAGACCGATATCCCGTTCGTCACCTTGCAAAGCCGACTCGTCACAAACCAGGACGTTCCACACCTGATTTGCACTTTTTTAACTGACAACATCCGGTTTCCTGAATACACTACCTACAGATCCTGTCGTCTTAGTGAGGTTATTAGTGCGCGCATTCATCGATTGCGTTTTGGCTTTACTTCGCGCGGTGCGGGTCCTCACTACCGTAGAGACTCCCTCAAGCCTTGGTCGTCAGGCTTTGAGAAACAGTCTGGCTTCGCTGGCGCTGTTGATGTCCTCGTGGTCAAGCGCACAGGCGTCGACTCCCAATTCCCAGGCGCTTCCTTCACGGCAAAACTCAAACTCAATTAGCAGTTGTTCTGGTTGCGATACATGAAACCCGCCACACAAACTCAAAACAGGAACGAACCATGCCAAAGAACAACTTTCTCGGAAGGTGGACGATTGTCATCGCGCTTGTCCTCGCTACTTTGCAAACTCCACGAGGACAAACACCTGCACCACAACTCGGCAAGAACAGCGTGAAAGATGTTGTCGCAGCGATGACAACTGAAGAGAAGGTAAAGCTTCTCGTTGGCATGGGACTCAACCTCAACATCCAGGGGTTACCTACGTCCGCGTCCGAAGACAAGATTCCCGAGAAAGTTGTCGGCGCAGCGGGACGCACTCACCCAATACCGCGTCTCGGTATTCCCTCGCTAACGTTGTCTGATGGTCCAGCAGGTGTGCGAATTGATCCGGTTCGTAACGGGGACACTTCGAAGACTTACTACGCTACCGGCTTTCCGATTGCTACGTTATTAGCTTCATCGTGGGACACCGATCTTGCAAATCGCATCGGCCTGGCGATGGGTCGAGAAGTGCGCGACTACGGCATCGACATCCTGCTCGCGCCGGCAATGAACATTCACCGTAATCCGCTAGGCGGAAGAAATTTTGAATACTATTCCGAGGATCCACTGATTGCCGGCAAGATGGCCGCTGCATTTGTAAAAGGTGTGCAGGCAAACGGAGTCGGAGCCTCTATCAAACATTTCGCTGCAAATAACCAGGAGTTTAACCGGACGCAATCAAACTCTTTGTTAAGCGAGAGAGCATTGAGGGAAATTTATCTCCGAGGATTTGAGATCGCCGTTAAAGAGTCTCAACCATGGACTGTGATGTCGTCCTACAACCTGATCAATGGAACGTATACGTCTCAGAGCAGGGATTTGCTTACGACGCTGTTGCGCGATGAATGGGGCTTCAAGGGTTTCGTGATGTCCGATTGGTTCGGAGGAAACAATGCCGTTGAGCAAATGCGTGCAGGCAATGATGTGCTAATGCCAGGTACTGCCTTTCAGACTGACGCTATCATCAAAGCTCTGACAGATGGGACCTTGAGTAAGGAGCAGCTCGACAAAAACGTCGAGCGAGTTCTGAACATTGTCCTGCAATCGCCCGCATTCAAAAACAACAAGTATTCGAATCAACCTGACTTGAGCATTAGCGCGCAGATTGCACGTGAGGCCGCGACCGAGGGCATGGTCTTGCTGAAGAACGACAACAACGTATTACCACTTGCCGGTCCTGCGAAGGTCGCTCTGCTGGGAAACCAATCCTACGAGTTAATCGCCGGAGGCACAGGCAGCGGGAATGTAAACAAGAAATATGTTGTTTCTTTAGACCAGGGGTTGGCGTCGACGGGTTTCACCTTAGACGACTCGCTTAAGAACAGTTACATGCGGCTCATCAGGGACGAGAATACCAAACGCCCCAAGGTTCCTTTTTTCGTCTTGCCACCACCAATTCCGGAAATGTCAGTGGATATGGATCGTCTTCAACAAGTCGCCGCCAAAACAGATATCGCCGTACTGACCTTGGGAAGAAATTCCGGCGAATTCGTGGATCGAAAAGTTGAGAACGACTTTACGCTAACGTCTGCGGAACACGTTCTCATCGACAACGTTTCGCAAGCTTTCCACTCGAAGGGTAAGAAGGTGGTGGTTGTGTTGAATGTCGGAGGGCCCATAGAAGTTGCGAGTTGGCGTGAGAAAGTTGATGCAGTGTTGTTGGCCTGGCAACCGGGTCAGGAAGGTGGCAATGCGATCGCCGATGTTTTGAGGGGCAAAGTGAATCCTTCGGGTAAGTTGGCAACTACTTTCCCAATGACCTACAACGATGTGCCGTCAGCAAAAACTTTTCCCGGAAAGGAACTAGCTGGAGCGACTCCTACGATATCGAATCCTTTGGGAGGCAAACCGGCGGAAGCCGCTTACGAAGAGGGAATTTATGTTGGGTATCGCTACTACAACACGTTTGATGTTAAGCCCGCTTATGACTTTGGCTATGGTCTCTCCTATACAACTTTCGAGTATGCGCCTGCGAAACTGAGCAGTACTAAATTTCAGGATAAAGTTACGGTAAGCGTCGTTGTTAAAAATACGGGTAAGGTGCCGGGCAAAGAAGTAGTCCAGCTATATGTTAGTGCACCAAGTGTGAAGCTGAAGAAACCGTCGAGCGAACTAAGAGCATTCGCCAAGACCGGACTATTGACACCGGGAGAGTCACAAACAATTAGTTTCACACTGACGCCGAGAGACTTTGCATCTTTTGATCCTTCGAGTTCTTCCTGGATAGCCGAAGCTGGAACTTTTGCAATAAACATCGCGAACTCACCGTCGAACATTAAGAGCTCAGCAAAGATGGAATTGGCGAAAGATTTGATTGTAGAGAAATCCCGGAAGTTGTTTGAGCCTTCGCCAGCTTTCAAAGATCTCGAGCCGAAGTAATTGAACTACGGTGGCGTCTGCGCGCGGGGCACCGATGCATATAGCGGCCACTTGCGTTCCCACACAAAGGTATCAGCAGTATGATCCGAGGGTTGACTTGTGTGCGACGATTTCAACACACGTTGAAGCTAGGTTCGGTTCAGCGTTGAGGTAACCAAAAACTTTAGTGGAGGAAGCATGAGAGCTACAGATCGAAGTAAACAAGATCGATATAAGTTGGGCCGCGTGGTGCTGTTGGTGATGTTGTCGATGGTGGCGAGTCTTGTCGTGCTGAACGAACAAGTACTCACTAAGGCTGAAGCAGCTCAAAGACGAGGTCGCAATTGGGATGGTTATCCAAACCTTGGCGGATCATTCGAACTTAGACAGACGGCGCTCAATGCCGGTTACAACGAAGGATCCAAAGAAGGTCGAAGGGATCACGATAAGAGAACGATCAAAAACTACGGCGACTTCAAGTCTTATAAGAACGCCGATCAGGATTACAGTTCAAAACTCGGAAGCAGGGACTTGTATCAAAGATATTTCCGCATGGCTTTCGAGAGTGGTTACGAAACGGAGAATCCTTCATCATCCGGAAATCGAGACCGCGATCAAGACAATCGCAACAATGATCGGGGTCGAGAACACTGGGGACGAGATTGGGGTCGATATGGTTCCTACGGCGGCTCTCGCGAACTGCGCCAAACTGCATTGAATGCCGGCTATAACGCAGGTATCAAAGAAGGACGCAACGATCGTAAGAAAGGTAACCACCGAAGTTACGGCGACTTCGGTTCATATCAGAAGGCTACCGATGACTACAGTTCAAAACTCGGTGACCGCGAACTGTATCGCAGGTACTATCGCGACGGCTTTCAGAATGGATACGAGGACGGTTACCGGGGGAACTGAAAGAACGATCAATCATCCGCAGATTTCGCAGATTTCGCAGATTAACTCTTGGAACGGTTGGGTAATACCTTGCTAAAAAGAAATCTGCGTAATCAGCGTAATCTGTGGATGTTATTTCTTAGTTGTCACTTCAACAGTAATGCAAACGAAACAATAAGGACGGCCAAACCAAAGATACCGGCCAACAGCCGGACTGCATGCGCCGACTCTTTCGCGATGCTCATCTTCGAGTGTTGCGTCTGAAGAGTGACCTGGTCTCGATCGCGCAGCCACATCATGTATTCGTGCGATTGCATTTCGTCGTGACGCCGGCTGACGGGGTCGTTGAAGCGGTTGATGAATGGGTTATGTAGGGGATGTGTCGTTCTCATTTTATTGCTCCTTCTAGCTTCGGGCCGCTGAAAACAATAGGAGCAATGATTATGCCGGACGTGGCCATTTGAGAAATACGCGAGACTTCAGCGTGTTTAGCGACGGAAATGCACAATTACGTGAGTGGCGTATACGAACTGGGGCAGGTTCGAACCCAATTCGTAGGGTGACACACGGAGTGCCGCCCCTACGAAGCCCTTAATGATGCGAACGCTTTACTGAGGTTCGATACCAGAGTTGGAGTTTCACAAACAAAGGATCATTCGGTCTGGAAGCAGCGCGATAGAACACGAGCTGTGGCGCCGGCCCTTCCGCTGTTAGCGCTCGCGTGTTGGCACCTGCATCGCGCTCCTCCTTCGTCCATGTTTGGCCAACGGTCTTATCCATCTCGAGGAAACCCACCCCGTTGCTCCAGTCTTTTTCCCACTCAGTGACTTGGTTCTGCGGAAGCTTTTGCGCCTTATCAGTGATAGTAATTGCTTCGAGCGGTGTCGGGCTTACGAGAACACTCAACACTTCGGCAACATTATCCGGTCGACTCTTTCGGACCGTGAAGTATGGCGGACTGTCGTCTTGAGCCGGAATCTCCGTCAGCTTCCCGATATCGACTCGATTATCGCCATTCAATGTGCGCGTAGTCGGAAAGATTAGATAGGGCTCACCCAAACTGCCGTCCGCGTACTGCTCGCGATCGATTACATACAGATATCCTTTGCGAGCGCCTTCAACACTAATCCTCAGCTTGTCGCCCTGACCGAGTTTGGTTTCAGGCGAGATCCGCTCGGGCGTCCACTGCTTTGTGGCGCTCTCCTCGTGAACAATCATTCGCTCACCCGAGTCTGCACTCGTGGCCGGACGCAACCGCCAGATCGTCACACCAACAACTGAGTCAGGCGCTACCTGGTCGATGGGAACTTTTGGTGTAGCGATGCGATAAGTACGAGAACGACGCCGAGTGGTGGTTTTGTTAGCAGAACCAACGAACGCTGTGTCCCACAACTTTCGGGTCGTCTCATCTGTCTGCTGCCCGAAGACTACAACGCTGAACACCATCGTAGCTGCAGCAAACAACAAAAGTCGTACTCTCATGATCTCCTTCTTTCTGCCCCCAGTGTCATGATGTCAGTACCACCTCATCATGACTATCTCCACTCGCCTTGCATAACAAAGGCTGCCCAGTAATACGGCGATTGCCACTGCGGTTGTCGCAACATTTCAATTTGCGCCGCACGCAACGATGCTGCGGGTGTCTTATGCGACTTCAACATTCCAGCATACACACCTTCCATCAATGATGCTGTTGCCTTGTCGTTTACATTCCACAAGCTCACGATTACCCGTCGCGCTCCCGCGTACATGAAGCCCCGTGTCAAACCAACGAGACCTTCACCCTTCACATCCTTTCCTAATCCAGTTTCGCACGCACTTAAAACGACAAGCTCTGCCGGAAGGTGAAGGTTGTAAATGTCATAGGCTCGCAGGAACCCATCCTGCGTCTTCCCTTGTTCGTCGACGAGCGAAAGGACAATTGCAGAGAGGTCCGCGCGAGCGCTGTCTAGGTAGCCGTGCGTTGCGAAATGCACATAGCGGTACTTACTGAGTTCGTCACTCGTGGCCAGAGATCGATTGGCGCGAAAATCGAGGGCTCGGAGATTCGACGCGGATGGTGAGACAGCAAGTATCTGTTCAGCTTCTTGCCTCGTAAATGGCAAACGCCTAATCGATAGTTCACCAGTAGGAGACAGATGTTCGATGATGCGTGACTCATCCCCGTCTGCTTTCGTTGATGCGTTTTCTTCCCGAATGCGAACTGTTCTGCCGCTGTTTTTAAACCGCGGATCGCTAGTCGAAAACACCGGGTCAGCGATGACGGCAAGTGCTCTCGGTGCCGGCTTACGACCAGCGAGGAACTTTCGTTGAACTGCGAATGATGATGCAGACGGTAAAGTGATCACTTCATGTCCGAAAATGAGTGGCTTCGCCTGTGAAGATTGCGGATCTGTCAAAGCCGTGAAGGGAACATATTGGAGTGCTCCATCGGCAACGACCAGAATTCGCTTTGTTCCCAACTCAGAAGTTGCCGGCCCGACGATGATTTTGCTCAGTTCCGTAACGGTTTGCTTAAACTCTCTATCAGCCTGAGCGATCCGATCCTGGCGTTGCGCCGGGGCTTCCATCGATCTCACCACACTGCGAGCTGTCAGCGATTCGTAAAGCTTCTTTGCGAGTGTCTGTATTTGATCTCTTTTCGGAAGCTCATAAGTTTTGAGTGAATCCCGCGAGACAAGCCAGAGGTAACTTCGCTCGTCGCCGAGTGAGTATTCGAGCAAGAGAGTATTGGGATCCAATTCGCGCTGAATATCTTTCAAGTCGAGTGGTGCAGGTTGAGTGAGTGCTGCATAGGCTGGACTTGCTTTGCGAATTGCTACCTGGACTTGCTGATACTCATCCTCGAGTGCACTGATTTCCTTATGCAGAGTGTCAATCTCAGATTGATTACTCTTCCGGGCAGTCAACTGAATCTCGCGTTGGGCTTTGGCATTCAACAGCTGACTTAGCGCTCGCTCACGTTTTATCAAGTCGACATTGACACCTTCACGAATATCGACGCGCGCTTCGTTGAGCAACTCCACTAAACTACGAGCACGGCTGCGTTCACTGACCCTCAACGCTTCCGCGGCGTAGCCCTTTGTTGGTTCCTTCGCATCGAGTTGCATCAAGAGATCTACGTAGAACTCGTAAGCCTCTTCGCGCGAGGCGAGGTAAGACGCACGAAGTTGTTGACTTCCGGAACCCGCACGCACCGTCTCGATTAACGTAAGCGACTCTTCGATATTCTTTTTCGCGCTTATGAGATCACCGGCTAATTGTGCCGAGTGAGCGCGCCCCTCTAAAGCGATCGCGGTATTGTTCAAGTCGCCAATGTTGCGAAGGATCTTCAGCGATTGGTCAAATTGATCGATCGCCTTTTCATTTTGCTTTAATAAGTTGTAGACATGCCCGATGTTCATACGCGAGATAGCCTCTCGCCGAACATTTTGCACAGCGCGTTGGATCTCCAGTGATTGCTGATGATATTCAAGCGCCTTTTCCGGCTGACCCATATGAGAGTAGGCGACTCCGGTGAGGTCCAATGTTTCGGCTTCCTGCGGACGATTACCGGTCTTCTGCTGAATCGCACGTGCTTGTCCAAAATAATTCAACGCCTCCTGATAATTCGCGAGGCCTTTGTAAGCCGCGCCGACATTGCTCAGCGTGTACGACTCGGCATTCCGATCGTTGCCTGTACGCAGGATGGCTAGAGATTGCCGCAAATATTCCAACGCTTTCTCAAACTCGCCGAGACTCGAATAAGCGACACCAATATTATTGAGTGTAATGGCGCGCTGAGTGGGCAGTTCGCTGAAGAGCGGAAGAGCCCGAAGGTAGTAGTCGAGTGCTTTTTGAAAATCACCACCGTCACCGTAAAGCTTGCCAATGTTGTTTAAGGCTGACCCTTCGTTCAAGCTCCCCCTCATATCATGCGCTAGTGTGATAGCCCGCTGATAATGTTCCTTTGATTGGTCTATATTGCCAAGAACATCGTGAGCGCCTCCGATCAACGTTTCGATTGAGGCTTCAACACCACGATCCGCGAAACTCTTCGAGAGTGAGAGAGCTTCGACGAGATATGGAAGCGCCGTGCGAAATTCACTCAACTGTAAGTAAGCCAGTCCCATCATCTGTAGATCGAGAGCTTGTCGATAAGGATCACCAGCGGCCTTAAATTTCGGTAGTGCTTCCTTATATTTCTCGATCGCAGTACGCCTGGCAGTGGCCGCCGACTGAGCTCGAAGTTTTTGCGCTTCTTCAAACGTTCGTTGTGCGCTCACATACTCTTTGTCGATGGCAGTTGCCTCTCGCAGCGCTTGAATGCGAATTTGATAGGTTGCAGATTCAGAGTCAGCATTCGCACATTTGATGTCGACGCGATAGTCTCCGGATACAGTTGCAAACAACAGAATGGGTTCCGTACCAAAGCGACCATTTGGGCTGTCAGTCACAGCAATCTGAGACCCTTCGGGACTGAACAGGGTAACAATCACATCCATTCCCTGCTGTTCGACCAATGCATTCAGAAACTGACCGGCCGTGAGCTTAATCCGGTAAGACTGAGAGTCACCAATTTTCAACTTGTACTGCCCGTCAACAAGAATTGGGAACTGCGCCGAACTATCTTGTGTGAAAACATGCGCAACAGCTACCAAAGCAGTAGGCTTGTACGAAAGCTGCCGAGCTACAAGACCAGCGCAAGTTAGATCGGCACAGGCCAGTGTTAGACAGAAGACCTTGAGCCAAACCCAAACTTCAGACCATGTTCGCATTGTCGAGGACGACCACATGATGATTCCAGGAGCGTTCAGCTTCTCTAGTGTGGAAAGCGCGGGAGGCAAGCCTCTCGCGCTCTCAGGTTAGTTTGATTTGATTGATTAGGCGGAGGCGGAAGATGCATCTTCGTCTTCCGCTTCATCGGCGTCCGTGTCGTCTCCGACGGTCGAGCCGGCCTGAGCCGTCCATGTGCCGGTTTCGTCCGCAGTAATCGAGGGTGCGTCGTTGGACCAGTTTCCTCCGGCTTGATTCCCTCCTGCACCGCCGGTCAACGTAGTAACCTCAATCGTCCAGTTGAGACTATCCAGTCCGAAAGACGGAAAGGTAAACGGCACCGTCGGCAGAGTCGTACCGGTCGTCGTCGCAAGCACAGTGTTTATGTTGTTGTCGGTAAATTCGTAGGCAGTGCCGGCAGCATTTGTTGTGATATGACAACCATGCAGGTCACTTTTGTGACTGCCACCGGTTACATCGCCATGGTGAATAGTCCATACATTTGGCATACGTCAATCCTCCTTACAAGTTATTCAGGTTGCACAATTCCGCGAATTGAA
The DNA here is from genome assembly GCA_035257465.1 of Pyrinomonadaceae bacterium. Lineage (GTDB taxonomy): Bacteria > Acidobacteriota > Blastocatellia > Pyrinomonadales > Pyrinomonadaceae > PSRF01. The sequence goes on from DATEXA010000337.1 coordinate 12,292, forward strand.
ACTGTGTTGAGGGACATTCAACGTTGGGGATTGGGGGCGAGACCTGGCGTCAATACGAATAACAATGCAAGGTCCTGACTTAATGGAAATGCGCCTCTAGTTGAATCCGCCTCGGGTTGTTTTCAAGCAATCAGGGACATGACTACAAACCGATCACTTCGCTGGGAGACGCCTCTGACTCCCTGCTTCTACTTACTAACGCGAAAACGACTGAGAGAAACCACCACGTGACGAGCTGGGCAACGGGAAATCTTTTAAGAAATTGGCGACGGCCCGAAAGGCTTGATCTGGTGTCGTGGTTTCTGGACCGGTTATGGACTCGGAATGTGCGTAATGATATGCCCGAAGGATGCAGAGGTCAATTAAAGTGTGGGATAAGTAATGATGCAGCTACATTTTGGGGTTGACTAATTAGTTGTCTCAAAAACTCTCTGCGCGTTCTCTGCGACTTTGCGGTGGAATTGGCCGTTGTCTAACCGCTGAGACGCAGAGAACGCAGAGAACACGCAGAGATTTCAGATTAGGACACGCCTGAGGCAGTGCTACCATCTCTTTACCTAGCGCTCCAAAATTACGCGGCGAGCTAACACTAAGGATAACTCGCCGCCTAAACTCTCGTTAGCAGGTCGCTATTAGGTACTTCCAGCTTGAGCCGTCCATTCGCCCCCTTCGCCAACTGGCAGATGCTTGCGAGCGTGATGGTTGTTCGGTTGGCCAGTTACAAAATACTTTCCTTCGATCTTGTTTGCGGATACCAAGACGCCGTTATAGTGAGCAACACGACCGTCACCAAGCGAAATCTGTATTTCGATCCGGTCCGGGTAGTCCATGGTATGACCGACTACCGGTCCGCCACCAGTGGAATGCGAAACGCTCACTTCATTGTCACTCGGCTCTGTTGTATCTGAAATATAAAGAACTCCGTCGTCGATAGTTTCGCCCGCAGAATTCTTTATTCGAGAAGACCATCGCCCGACAAACTTATTTTGAAAAGCAGGCGAATGTGTTGGAGAGCTTGCGGCTTCACTTGATTCACGTAGTGGTGTCATGCCTATGAGAAACGTCATGACGAGACTTAGTCGAAAGACTTTTGATCTAAACATCCGGTGTCTCCTTTGAATTGGTGAAGAAGTTGGTTGTGAAGGTACGACGGACGAGAACGATCCGTCGGGCCAAAGTAGTGTTTCCAGCGCGCCAAGGTTACCGCAGTCCGTCATCACCGTCTAGCAGCTTGGCCCGGTTTCGACCTACTGGTGTTCCAGATCGATTGAATGGACGAGCATCTCCTCACGAGCGGAGATCCTGGTTTCTTTTCGTTCCGCATTCTGTGTGACAGATGATTTATCTTCGGCATGAGTCCGAAGAAACTGTTGCACGCGATCGCGTAGCGCGGCGTCCGTGATCAGACCCTGGGTTTTCATACTGGCGTAAGTTCGAATCGGTTCCAACTCTGTAATGGCGTTTCGCGAAAATACCAACCACACTCTTTCAGTTCCCTTCTCCTGGTCAAACCTGATCCAGCTCTTCTCCGGAATCTGGATTGGCTGATTCTCATTTATTAGTGCTGACCCACTGTTGGAACTCGTCGATGGAAACAATACGACGAACTCGGCTGGCTGCCCTTGCTCGTGCGGTCCTTCATTCAAGATGTAGAGAAAGCCAGACTGAGGACTGTTGACGTTCAAACGAATCTGGTAGTCGCGTTCGAATAACATCTCCTTTGCCAGTTGGAACGGAGGTTCGAAAGGTTTGTTGTCGCGATATTTTTGGACTGTGATTGAGTACGTCAGTACGCGCTCGGGTACCGGAGCTGAGGTTGGAGTAACGGGGTTGCTTTGACTGTGACGCCAGCTATTAATTGCCCACAGGCTCCCCACCAGAAGTGCGATCACACCAAACAGTATTCCAAACTTAACCCCGGTGCCGACAGGTCGAGAAGTGTTCGCTTCGACTGTCGAGGCAGCAGCTATTGCGTTTGTTTGTTCGGATCTCGATTGCGTAAACGCTGGTCCCACCGATCGTCGGATCTCAGACTCAACATCCAGAAGCTTCCGCAACTTCCGTAAGTCGATCAGCATGTCCTTAGCCGTTTGATAACGTTCGTCTACGTTCTTGACCAACGCCTTATCCACGATGCGATCTAACTCATCCGGGAATTTAAAGCGGGCAACTTGTCTGAGCGACACTGGTTCGTTCTCAAGAATTTGAACGATCGTATGACTGGCGGTGCGTCCTTTGAACGGCGCTTCGCCGGCCAACATTTCGTAAATCATTACACCCGTGCTCCACAGATCCGTGCGCTCATCTAACGGAAATCCCTGCGCTTGCTCGGGTGACATGTAGTTGACTGTCCCCAGGATCGTACCAGCCGCTGTCTTATATTGAGTTGCTACTTCAGAATCAGTTGCCTGGGTGACAGAAGCCGGCTCGCTTGTCTTGGCCAGCCCAAAATCGAGGACCTTCACTATGTGGTCGCGACGACGAATCATGACGTTCTCAGGCTTTATGTCGCGATGAACAATCCTCGCTTCGTGTGCAGCTTCGAGCGCCGCAAGGACTTGAATACTGATGTCGAGGATTTCGGTGAGCTTCAGCGTTTGTAACTGAATCCGCTGGCGCAATGTTTCTCCCTCGATAAATTCCGTCGAGAGAAAGTTGAGTGAGTCCGCTTCGCCAAACTCAAAAATCGTCAGAATATTCGGCTGATTAAGCGACGATGCCATTCGCGCCTCGCGCTGAAATCTCTGCATGCGTCTCTTGTCGTGAGCGAGCTCTCCGGAAAGAATCTTCAAAGCCACGCGACGGTCGAGACGTGTATCTGTCGCCAGATAAACTTCGCCCATCCCTCCGGTGCCGAGATGGTTCACTATCAAGTAGGGACCAAGAGGCTGTCCGTCTGCGAGTGTTTTAGATGTCGACTCACTTATGTTCGCGAAGACAGGTGATGCTATGAAGTCTTCATTTGAGGCTTTCTGGTGCGACTGTATGAGACGCCCAACTTCATCTCGCAGTGAGTCGTCCGCTCCACATTGATCGTTTAGATAGGCCTCGCGTGCCTCGCCGTCGAGTTCGATCGCCGACTTGAAGATGCGACTTACTTGTGCCCAGCGTTCAGAGTTCAGTTAAGGCGCCCCACCGAGTTGTTGATAGAGCCACGCTCGCGCGAGATTCCAATCTCGCATTACAGTGTTTTCTGAAATCTTGAGAACTGACGCAATCTCTTCATTGTTCAAACCCGCGAAGTATCTCAACTCGACAACCTGACACCGCCGTGGATCAAGACGCGCAAGGTTGCCAAGAGCCTCATCGAGCATCAGCACTTCCTCAGAACGTTCACTGGCAACAATCATTACTTCATCGAGGGATACTCTTAGCGCACCGCCGCCACGCTTTGCTTGTAGGTAGCGACGTGCGTGATCGACGAGGATGCGGCGCATGATCTGCGCTGAGATCGCAAAGAAATGAGAACGGTTTTGCCAGTGGACATTATGCTGATCAACCAACCGAACATACGCTTCGTTGATGAGTGCCGTTGTCTGGAGAGTGTGCCCCTTGGGTTCGCGCTTCATATAGGAGCGAGCGAGTCGACGCAGTTCTTCGTAAACCAAAGGGTACAAGCGATCGAGTGCCGATTGATTCCCGCCACTCCACTGCTCGAGCAGTTCGGTGATTTCGTGTTGCTTTACAGGCGGGGTATCGGTCATGGACACGGGGTCGGTTTGAACCAACTATCAGGTGCCAAGTTTAGCACCGAAAGGTGTGAATGGGTCGCGGATGGCTTGTGCGGAGAAACCAAACACGCAGTCGGGAAGGGATAATCATTGGTCATTTTCCATTTATCATTTGAGATTTTCCATTTGAACAGGTGAAGCAGCTCTATGATTTGATCAATCCTGCGATGGAAAATGAAAAATGATAAATGGAAAATGAACAATGATTGC
>DATEXA010000338.1:0-25323 GCA_035257465.1 Pyrinomonadaceae bacterium
GAGGGGCAGTTGAAGTGACGGGAGATCATCGGGCGCGCATTCTAGCAGAATCGCCGCGATCCGGAGATTATGAGATTCCAGGGATTCAGCACCGAGGTAAGGATCACACTACGGAGTGGTGCGATCCATCGGGGGTGAAAACGTATTGCTTCCATGTGCCTCAAGCGTGAAGCAAGGAACACCTCTCATTCACCCCAACCTTCAGGTTGGGGTTAAGCGTACTGACTCGACGAGTAACCATTTCAATGGTTTCCTTCAGCTCGCATTCCAAACCATAGCGCTTCACGAACATCGCGTACTCTTCCGCGTAAGTTTGCGAGCGATAAAGCTCTTCTTGATTCGCGATAATGCCAGCCACACGCCCAACATCAGATAATAATGAGTAGACAGGTGAGCGTCTCCTTAGTGTGAGTGAGAGTTTTGAAAACCATTGAAAATGCTTTTGCGGCAGTATATAGCGAGGTGAACTCCAACCTGAAGGTCGGGGAGAATGAGAGCTAGATCCACAGCGTTAGAAAACACCACAGATGACTCCGATTCAAAGCAGGGAGCAGGCTTAGTCTAGTTCTCATTCACACAGTGGCATTAGCCTGAATGAGAGGGTCGGCACCGACAAAGTTTGAGTCTGTCTATTTATTTGAGATTGGTCATCAAAACTACATCGCTTGTATAAGAACCGCGTGAGCAGACCAGCTCATGACCATTGGGTGACCAGGCAAAAGACATAATTAAATCGGACTTGAAGTTTGTTAACTGTTTTGGTTCACCGCTGTCGACTGGAAGACGCCAGATGTTTCCTATTCCATCTCGCGCGTCGGCGAATATGATGGCTCTACCATCGCTCGTCCACTCCAGGTTGGAAAAGGTTTCGCTACTCTGAGGAATTTCCAGGAACTTTACTGGCAGTCCTTTTTCCATTGGCAAGATCGCGATCTGATGTCGCGAAGAAGCGAGGCCTTCTTGAAGATAATCAGAGTAACTCCATGCTGCGACCGACTTCCCGTCAGGTGAAACAGCTGGCCAGCTCACGTCTGACTCGCTAAGGTTTACTCTATCTCCACCATCTATACCACTCTTCCAAATAGAAGCTTTTCCCTTGTCAGAATCGTAGACAAGCCAACGACCATCAGGTGAGAACCTGGCTGCATGCAAAAAACTGTCAGTAGTTATTTGCTTCGCTTCAGTCCCATCGATATTCATTCTCCAAGCGTTATTCTGTCCGCCTCGATTGGAAACAAATACTATGGAACGCCCATCTGGCGAGACTGATGGATTGATCTCGATATAGCCATTAGCAGTTAACTGCTTAACGTTGCCACCGTTTTTATCGGTGCTCCAAATCTCTGTGCCGTTGCTGCCGGTGCCGGATGCGTAGACGATCGTTCCATCTGGTCCGATAGCGACACCAGCGATTCCCTCATACTGGCTCGAACCCATTTGCTTGGCCCGATCTGCGTTGCCATCAGGTGCAATCCAAATGCTTGAGTGAACGTCCGACTGGACGACCGCGAGCTTTGAAGAATCTGAAGTGATCGTAACGTCAGAGTAGTTGTTCAAATCATTAGTGATCTGTCGCGCTTGCCCGCCTGGAAAAGCCACATACCAGATCTGATTGAAAGGCCGTGTGCTCTGGATTCTAGCAGTGAGAATTAACCCCGCTCCGCTGGGAAGCCAGGTGACGCGGCCAATGCTGGCCCATTTCTGTGAAGAGACTACCTTTTGCGATCCGTCTGCTGCATTGATTGCGACAACACCGTGAGTGGGTACACCGTTTTCGACTGTAGTTTCAGCACAAGCAATCATCTTGCCATCTGATGACCACGACGGGCCCGAACCTCCTCCGAAGCCAACGGCTGGAGCGCCAAGCTCTTCCGGGTTCTTCCGAATAGCGATTCTTCTCTCACCAGTTCCATCGGCATTAGCAATCCAAAGTCCACTAGTTGCTTCGGTTGGATTCCAACGTACAAAAGCAAACTGGGTCCCTTCGGGAGACAAAGTGATTGCGCTGTCAACATCGCCTAGCAGTTTTACCGAAGAGCCACCGAGCGTGGGGACCCTGGAAACAAACCCTACACCTGAGCCAGTAGGGCGAAATACGTAATAAATGTAAGTGCCATCGCGGGCAAAGGTCAGTCCCCAATAAGTGACCGCAGCAGGGGGAACGATCTGTACGTTGCTTCCGGTTGCTACTTGTCTAACCCAGAGACTTTGTTTACCGGCTTCATCAACAACATGGACAACAAAGTTTCCATCGGGAGAAATAGCCGCGTTTCTCGCTTTACCAGTGCTTGTTAGTCTGGCAAGTTGGACCGATGAAAACGAAGGTTCCAAAACGTTCGAAGAATTACGAGTTGTGCGCTGATACCAAAAGAGAATAGCCATTGACGCAACCACTACCGTCACAAGTCCAGTTAAGAAAGCCACTTTGTGCTGTTTGACTCGGCTGACTATATATTCGGCACTGGATTGATTAGTGACCGTGGCTGTCGAATGAATCGGTAGTCCTGATCCCGTCTGCTTCACCATTCCTTCGCTATTAGTTAAGAGCGTGGTCTCGGAAGAAACTGATCGGTCGAGCTGCGATTGGAAATCGATCTTTTTCTTAAGCTTCCGAAGATCGACCAGTAGATCTCTACTGCCCTGGTAACGTTCCTCGCGGTCCTTCTCAAGAGCTTTTGTAACCACCTCGTCTAGCTTTTCCGGAATCTCCGGATCGATGCGAGATACCGGGATCGGTGTCGTCCGCAGGATAGAAGCAATCACGTCGCTGGTTGTGTTTCCGCTGAAGGGACAACGTCCCGTCAACATTTCATAAACGAGAATACCGACGCTCCAGATGTCGGTGCGAGAGTCGACTTCAGTTCCGCGTGCCTGCTCAGGCGACATGTAGCTGGCTGTTCCCATGACTGTCCCTGGCGCTGTGTTCACCTGTGCGCGCGTGGGAGCTTCGTTGTCGATTGAGTAAGCTTTCTCGGTAAGCTTTGCCAAACCAAAGTCCAACACCTTAACAATGCCGTCGCGTCGCAACATGATGTTATCTGGCTTTATGTCGCGATGAACGATGCCTGCTTCATGAGCTGCAGCTAATGCGGAGCTAACCTGAATTGCAACATCGAGAACCTCAGGGACAGTCAGTGGCGTTTGGGCCAATCGTTGACGCAGCGTCTCCCCATCAACAAACTCCATGGCGATAAAACAAACACCAGTTGATTCTTCAATCTCGTAGATGGTGATGATGTTCGGATGATTTAGAGCAGAGGCGCTCTTCGCTTCCTGGATAAACCGATTCATGCGACTCTGATCAGCGGAGACTTGTTGAGGAAGCATCTTGAGAGCGACAAAACGATCGAGCTTATTGTCACGGGCCAGGTAAATCTCCCCCATGCCACCAGCGCCAAGTTTTGAGCGGATCTCATAACGCCCGAGAGCTGAGCCAGCGGTTAGATTTGAGTCTATCTGTGAGCGGTTATCAGCGATAAGTTTGTTTTAGGTAGCAGGGGTCGAAATGATTCGATTCGAATTTTAGCCGATTTACCAAGGTGAGGCTAGAAACTCGTAGTCGTGCGAACGAGTCCGGTTGGTACTAAACATCAAGTTCCAGCCTTTGTAGTTAACAGAGCTTCACTCCTGATCTCTGTGGGTCTGCAAAAATCTGACAGATGAAGGAATTTCCGAATTAGGCGTACCATTCTTACTCAATCTGTGGATTCACGGGCTTCGTCGACGCTGAATGTAGGTGTGAACTGTGTCGTAATAAGTAGGGGATGACGCAATGCCCAGACTTGAAAGAACAGCGCGCGAAGCAAGCAATGAAGAAGTTATCGTGGCAGTAGCAAAAAACATCCACAGATTTTGCGAAGATCATGCAGATTTAAATCCGAGGAAGAAGAAATCTGAGTAATTGGCGCAATCTGTGGATGTATGTGGATCAATATTCAAAACTACTGACGAGCGGCGTGCACCTTGGTACCGTACTCGAGTGAAGCGTAAAACGTACCTCTGCCCTCCGGAGTTAGGTCCAGGAAATTCCAGATCGGGTTCAACTCATCAATGCCGCGTTCTTTAACGCCGTCGCCCAGCCATGGATGACCACTATAAAAATGACGCAGCGTACCATCTGCGTCGCGCGTAAAAACTGAAATTGTCGAATCCTGATTGCCTTCGCGATCTTCGCTGCCTAGATCGTATTTGAAAGTGCTTTCGCCGGCACTCAGCAGACGCAGCCTGTTCCACCCGCGATTTCGCGCGTGTGCTCGCAACGTCACCGGATCAGCGGCAGCGACTATAGCCACGTCAATATTCTGGGCGAGATGATGGGCGATTCCATTGACGCAATCGATCCATGCAGTACACATCGGACAGGGTTTTGTCTGCTTCTTTCCATACATGAACTGATAGATCACTAGTGAGCGGTCCGGCGCGGAAAACAATTCGCTCAACCGCACTGTTCGTACGAGTTCATCGCCGTCATCGAGCGAGGCTTCGAGCCAATCAACGCCTTCAAGAAACTCGTAGTCTTGAAGGATTGCACCCGGGGGCAGCGCACGACGCAATTCAGCGACACGTTCACGTTGTCGCATTAGTTCAATTTCTGCCAGGCGTAGTTCTTCACGCTTTGCAAGATACTCGGGCGACTCGTTCGCAAGGTTAGTTTGTCTATAAGTTCCATCGATCTTCTCGCCAACCATGGTGGTACCTGCCTTTCAAGCTGATTAAGTCGGATTGGTTGGGGGGTGATGAGAATCTACCATCACAGTTGACGTGCGCAAAATTCTAATGGTCGATCCCAGTACGGACCATTCGTGGAAAACTACTTCATCACTGTGTTTTCAAAAACTTTGTCAAAAAAAGAGAACTTGACGGTTTGCTACGCAGATGATGCAGATTGTTAAGAAAAGGGTATTAAAGCTGGCCTAGGGGGCCACCTGTCCTTATGATCAGAGCCGAGGATTCCTCGCGATCAATTAGACGCGCTAAGCTTGAGCAGTCACGAAGGGGACAGATCCACTGATGGGAAACGCTAGTCAAAAACTCACCGATAAGCATACTGAACCTGGACGCCTTTTCCTGACGCCGACAACGTTTTGGTTGATTCTCTTGCTCGGGTTATTCGGGATGATCAGCTCCGGCGGCCTCAGCCTGGGACAGAAGCCTGCCACCAAACAAGCGACATCTATCCCGAAAACCTGGGACGACCAGGAGATGATGTCTCTTCAGCTTCCGCCCGCAGACCGACGCGTGTCTCCAAAACTCATCTCTTCGGACTACTACTACCGCATGTCGGTGCGTCCTATCTACAAGAGTTACCCGGTCTACCGTCCTGATCGTGAACCACGCGGCTACTTTGACTTACTGAAGCGCAAAGAGCCTCAGATCATCTTTGATCCGTCAAAATTAAAGTCCGAGTCGGATTGGACCTGGGCCGGAGAGATGGTTTTCGACGCACCGATAGATTTTGAGGCCGAAGGCACACTGTATTCAGAGGTTCGCTTAATGGACTGGTTCACTAAAAACAATGTGCCTGTAACCAGTGAAGGCGTGTTGCCTAACATGCGGTATGTGGTGAGAGAAAAGGGCAAAGTCGAGCTCGGGTTTGGTGCTTGCTCCGGCTGTCACACCCGTGTGATGCCAGACGGTTCGGTCATCAAGGGAGCCCAGGGAAATTTTCCTGACGATCGGACCTTTGGCTATGAGCAGCGAATCCGGGAAGCAAAAGCGAAAAACAAAGATGCGGTCCTTGCAGACCTACGCAGCTTTATCCGACGCAGCTACGGCGCCCCTTGGATTAAAGATGATGCGAGTGCGCGGGTAGATCGAATGTCAGTTTCCGAGATAGCTTCCGTGCTGGAGGCGATCACGCCCGGTACATGCGCGCGACAGGGCACCAGCCCATTCTATCCCTCCGCAATACCGGATCTGATTGGTGTCAAAGATCGGCTCTATCTCGACAGCACAGGGCTGAACCGTCAGCGCACGACCGGTGATCTGATGCGCTACGCCGCGTTAAACCAGGGCGCAGATCAGCTCACTCTCTACGATCAGTTTCGTCCAACGGGCGAACTGCCCAACCCGTCCACACACGACCGCTACAGCGATGAACAACTCTACGCGCTGGCGCTCTACATCTACTCCCTCAAACCGCCTGACAATCCAAACAAGTTTGACGCGTTAGCTAAGCAAGGCTATGAAGTTTTTATGACTGAAGCTTGCGACGTCTGCCATACGCCACCGCTTTACACAAACAACATGCTGACACCGGTGGCCGGCTTCAAAGTGTCCGATCAAGATCGAGTGACAAATGATGTCCTTAACATGTCGGTAGATACCGAACCCAACCTGGCGCTCAACACTCGCAGAGGTACCGGTTATTACAAAATCCCTTCGTTGAAAGGTCTCTGGTACCGTGGCCCATTCGAACATAATGGGTCGGTGGCAACGCTGGAAGATTGGTTTGATCCACGACGACTGCGAGACGATTACGTGCCTACGGGTTTCCGCGGTTATGGTGTAAGAACGCGAGCGGTAAAAGGACATGAATATGGATTGAGCCTTTCAGCGGAAGAACGCAAGGCGCTGATCGCGTTTTTGAAAACACTGTGAGGTCATCCGCAGATTTCGCACATGACAGATTGTTAAGGCAACGAGTGCAGAGGTTGGCCTCCGTGGCCAATCGTTCGTATGATCGATGGGCGGGTTAATTTAATCAGGGCAACACACGGATTGCTGTCCATACGAGAGGAGGATTGTGAGTATGAGTTTGCCTGTGAGGCTCAAAGATGTTGTTGAAGCGCTTGATGAAGGTAATGATGAGTGTTCCCACTACCTGGATAAACGCACCGGTGAAATCTTCTTAATCACCAATGAAGATATGTCGGCAGCTGAAGAGGATGAGCTGGTGTCCGATTATCCGGAGTGGCAACAGGAATCTATTCTTAAGGCAAGAGAAATACTTGAGTCGAATGATTTACTGAAACTGCCAGGCCGGTTTGATATTCATGAGTATTCGATAATGGAGCGGTTTGGTCAGCAATACGAAGACGGTCGAACGAGCGCGGAGTTGTTGCGTAGCATTCGGGGACAGGGAGCATTCCGCCGGTTCAAGGATACGCTCTACGACTTGGGCATTCAGGATGAATGGTATGAATTTCGTCGGAAGGAATTTGAAGAGATCGCGGTTGAATGGTTAGAGGACGAGCAGATTGCATATAGCCGAGAAAATGAGATAGCAGCAGCGGCGGATGGCGTAATGTGATTTGTTCTGCGTTAACTTTTGAAGGCGCATTATTTTAAAACGCAGAGGGCACAGAGTCGCAGAGGACGCAGAGCTACGAAACCGAACGGGCCGTGAGGTTCTTTGTCATCTGGGGATGATCCAAAATTTCTTCTCGTTTCCTGTCGATTTCGGGAGTTGCCGTTCGACGTACTATTAGAGGTACCTGTTTAAATAAGACGATTCAGCTTAGGAGGAGCAAAAGATGAGCAATGTCCGAGTACTCGTAGGCACCCGCAAGGGCGCCTTCATCCTTACCTCAGATGGAAAACGTGAGAAGTGGGACGTGAGTGGTCCTCATTTTGCCGGTTGGGAGATCTATCACCTCAAAGGATCGCCAGCGGATCCGAACCGCCTGTACGCGTCCCAAACCAGCGGTTGGTTCGGCCAGGTTATTCAACGCTCAGACGATGGCGGCAAAACGTGGTTCCAACCCGGCACACCAGCTGGCGAAACAACAACACCCGACGGCATGCCGAAAGGCGAAAGTAATAAGTTTGTGTACGATGATTCGCCAGAAACTGGCAAACCTCTCACGACGCACCAGTTCTATGACGGCACGGCGAAACCATGGGTGTTCAAGCGAGTCTGGCATATTGAACCTTCACTCGACGATCCGAACACTGTCTATGCCGGCGTTGAAGACGCCGCATTGTTCAAGTCAACAAACGGAGGTCAAACCTGGGCGGAACTTCCTGGACTGCGCGGTCACGGCACGGGCGCTCAGTGGCAACCGGGCGCCGGAGGTATGTGCCTACACACGATTATTTTGGATCCGAAGAATCGCAAACGGATCTTTGTGGCCATCTCGGCAGCGGGTGCATTTCGCAGTGACGATGGTGGTGCAACTTGGAAGCCTATTAATAAAGGACTCCACTCGCAGTACATTCCCGATCCGAACGCAGAGGTGGGCCACTGCGTTCATCATGTTGCCAAGCATCCTTCAAATTCGAACGTGCTGTTTATGCAGAAGCACTGGGACGTTATGCGGAGCGACGATGCAGGCGACTCGTGGCAAGAGATCAGTGGTAACTTGCCGACCGATTTCGGATTTGTGATTGACGTTCACACGCATGAGCCCGAAACGATTTACGTCGTGCCGATCAAGAGCGATGGTGAGCACTATCCGCCAGATGGCAAACTCCGCGTTTATCGCAGTCGTACAGGTGGCAATGAATGGGAAGCACTGACCAAGGGTCTGCCGCAAGAAAATTGTTACGTCAACGTTTTGCGCGACGCGATGGCTGTCGACACGCTTGATTCGTGTGGCGTCTACTTCGGCACTACTGGAGGGCAGGTCTATGCGTCGGCCGACTCCGGCGACACTTGGGCTCCGATTGTTCGAGATCTTCCAGCTGTACTTTCAGTCGAGGTCCAGACGTTGTCATGACTGGGGCCTCGATACGGACCGTACGCGTTTCAATGCCGGCGCATCTGCGTACGCTTGCGGGCGTTAGCGGGGATGTGACTGTAGATATCGATGGCGATGTGACACGACGATCAGTTCTCGATGCACTGGAGACAAAGTATCCGATGTTGCGTGGGACGATTCGCGAGCACGTCTCGAGAGAGCGCAGGCCATTCTTGAGATTCTTTGCCTGCGGCGAGGACATAACACACAAGTCGCCGGACGATCCGCTGCCGGAGGAGATCGCGTCGGGAGCAGAAGCGTTTTATGTCATCGGCGCAATCGCGGGCGGCTGAAAACAGGAGCGCAGCGCAAGATTTTTACGCGGCCAGGTACAGAAGGGCAGAGCCGCATCCTCACAACAGGCGGCTAAACCGAGACGATCATGAGCAGAGTAGTGGGAATGTATTCGAGACGTTGAATTGGAACGAGGGGTGGCCACGGAGAGCCACCCCCTACAACCCGATCCTGGTCATCAAATTGTGAAATCGCGGATCGGAACGAAGACTATCGAATGCCGGGTCGGTGTTAGCCCAGGGAAACTGAAGGTCGTGCGCTTGGTAGCCCTTTTCCAGGGATGCGAATGCCTCATCGCGCTTACCTAAACTTCCATACAAGATAGCCAACTCTACCGGAGATGCGTAGCTCTTACTTGTTTCCAAACTCTTGAGGATTGCCTCGGCCTGATCACGTTCACCAGCCTTAGCGTATGCGGCGCCAAGGTAAATTTGCGTGCTCGGAGAGTCATTACCGACGCGGATCGCTTCCTTGTATGCCGCAATCGCCTCCTTGTAGTCTCCTTTAGCAGCATGAACATAACCCAGATAGATGTGCACGAGCGGAAAATTCCGCTCAAGTTCAAGCGACTTGTTCAAAGCTTCAATTGCCTTATCATACTGCCGTGCAAAGTAATAAGTGTAGCCAACATTCGCGTTCAGCCACAGTGCAAGTGGGTCAAGCTCTCTGGCGCGTTGAGCTTCAGTAATCGCTTCGCCATGTCTCTTCATGATGCTCAGATAAATTGCGTAGCCACCGTGGGCCATCGCGAGATTCGGATTCAACTCGATCGTGCGCTCGAGCTCGCGTTCTGACGTGGCCCAGTCCCAGGAATATGTTCTTAGATACGACAGCGCGTAATGTGCCTCTGGCAAACTCTCATCCAACTCGAGTGCCCTCTGTGCCGCTCGCTCGGCTTGCGGAATGTACTCCTTCGGTTCGAGAACACTGCTACCAACGAGGTTGCTGTAGTTGATGGACAGCTCTGCATAAGCAAGAGCGTAAGCCGGATCAACTGCGATCGCCTGCTTAAAATACTCAACGGCTTTCTTCTGGCTCTCCAAATCTCCTTTGTTGCTGTAGAAGCTTCCCTTCAACCGTAGCTGATAGGCTTCGGTGTTTCCTGTTTCTCGTTTTGCAACTCGTTGTTGCTCACCACTGCTCAGACGTGGTCGCAACTTCTCGGCGATCTCACTGGCAATCTCAGACTGAACGGAAATTAGATCTTTCGTCTTCTTGTTGTACTGCTCACCCCACACCTGTGTTTTGTCGCGCGCATCCACCAACTCGGCACTGACCAAAAGATCGTCGCCACGCTGAGATATCCTGCCGGTCAAGACACTATTCACGCCGAGAGCCTTGGCCACTTCCTGAATATCAATGTCTTTGTCCTTGTACTTGAAACTCGAACTGCGCGCGATGACCTTCACACCAGGCACTTGTGAGAGACGGTTGATAAGACTCTCAGAAAGGCCATCGGACAGATACTCCGAATCGAGATCGTGGTTCGTGTTTGTAAAAGGTAACACGGCGATTGAGGTAATCGCTTGCGAGCCGCTGGCTGATCCAAAACGTGAATAGACGGAGTAGCCGATTCCGGCGATGATCAGAAATGCTGCCAGGAGTAGTAGAGCAGTAGCTGACTTACGTTTCTGAAACTCAGCAGCGATAAACTCGACGCTCCATCTTGTCGGTTCCACTTTTGTTTGCTGCGTAGTTCTCCTAAAACTCTCTGGAGCGCCAGTTCGTTCCAGTTCGGTCTCGAACTCCAAATGTTGCCTGAGACTCTTCACGTCAAGTGCCAACTCTTTAACAACCTGGTACCGCTCTTCTTTGTCTTTCCGAAGCGCCTTGGTCACGATGCGCTCCAACTCAGCAGGGACGACGTCGACACGTGCACTTAACATCCGCGGTTCGGTCTTTACTATCGACGCGATGATGTCAGTTGTGGTTTCTCCCGCGAAAGGTAAACAACCTGCGACCAGTTCATAGATAACAACTCCCAGACTCCAGATATCGCTGCGTTGATCTAACGGCAACCCACGCGTCTGTTCGGGGGACATGTAGCTCGCAGTACCCAAAACAACGCCTGGCTCTGTAACCTTCGCTTTTGTTTCTGCTTCAGGATCAGGATGCGATGAATCGTCTGCCAACTTCGCAAGGCCGAAGTCCAGTACTTTTATGATGCCATCTCGCCTGAACATTATGTTTTCAGGCTTGATATCGCGATGAATAATCCCAGCCTGGTGAGCCGCCGACAACGCAGAAGCAACTTGCTCGGCGATATGGAGGACTTCGCTCAGTTGAATTTGTGAACGGCCGATGTGTTGCCGTAGCGATTCACCGTCGATGTATTCGGTGGCAATAAAATGATTCCCATCCTGTACGCCGAATTCATAAATCGTGAGGATGTTTGGATGGTTAAGACTTGAAGCAGCATACGCTTCCTGCTCGAAGCGACTTAGACGATTTCGATCTTTAGTAACTTCGCCGGGAAGAACCTTGATGGCAACCTGGCGGCGTAGTTGAGTGTCGTGGGCCAGATAGACTTCGCCCATTCCACCTTTTCCAAGCAGGGAGAGCACTTCATAGCGACCAAGCCGAGTGCCTTGCTGGATGAGCATAACGAAGCGCAGAAAGATTACGTAGATTTCTCAGATTAGTCGAGGTTTATTGTAGCTGAGGCTGAATCTCCACTTGGAAGGGTGAAATGCTTAAAGCCTACAAATCTCTTACCTCTCCGGCGCCTTCGGCGTGGAATCTCATCACGAGCTCGGTCTATAAACATATCGCTCCTACCGGGGCGAAGGCCAACATTGGTTTATCGTGCTCTTGGCAAGGCTGACAAACTCGTTACCGCGGGTGGTACTATCGTCCGCTCTGCGGACTCGTTACCTGGCTAGTGGGCAACCCAACGATGACTAGAAAACCCGTTCTAATCGCTGCAAGCGTCGCCTGTCTCCTGATCATTCTTAGTCTTCAACTGCTGTTGTCGATACGACAAGAATCGCAGACCTGGGATGAAGCCAACCACATCTACGCAGGTTACAGAACCTGGACTGACGCGGACTTTGGCCTCAACCCGGAACATCCCCCAATGGTGAAACTGTTGGCCACCATCCCATTGTTGTCGTCTCCGCTGACGATGCCAAAGTTGGAGGACCGCTTCTTCAAGGCAGAGGCCTTTGTTGGTGGCAAGCAGTTCCTTTATCAGAACAACGCGGACACCATTCTGCTCCGCACTCGCATGGCAGCTGCCACATTGACGATTCTTCTCGCCCTGATCGTTTTCTTCGGCACGAAGGAAATGTTTGGAACAGGCGCTGCTTTTATTGCTCTTACGTTACTGGTATTTGATCCGAACCTGCTGGCACATGGTGCGCTGGTCACGACTGACGCCGCACTCTCCTGTTTCATGTTTGCCAGCGTCTACGCATTCTATCGCTACGTGAAAGCGCCATCAGTATGGCGACTGAGCATAGTTGGAATTGCGACAGGTCTTGCGCTCGCTGCAAAACACACGGGCTTGCTTGTCTTGCCAATGCTGTTACTGCTCTCGGTCTGCGAAGTAGTGCGTTACTTGATCACTCAAAATCGTCAAACGATAAAAGCCTTTGGCAAACACGTACTCAAGATTGCCGGTTCAATGGTTGCCATAAGCGTAATAGCGGTGGCGATCTTGTGGGCCTTCTATGGCTTTCGTTATGCAGCGCGGCCTAACGGATTGCAACTGAATCCACCGTTGACCGCTTACGTTCAGGATCTAAAGCCCCACGAGATTTGGCTCGTTACCACGATGGCGCGATTCCATGTTTTGCCCGAATCATATCTTTACGGCCTCGCAGATGTGCGGTTAACCGCAAACTTCTACACCAGCTACGTGTTAGGAAAGATTTATGCGCACGGGGTCTGGTTCTATTTTCCAATCGCCTTTCTTATCAAATCAACCATCGGCTTTATGGCGCTCGTGTTGTTGAGTGTTGTAGCAATTGCAACTCGTCGTCTGAAGTGCTGGAGAGAAATTCTTTTCTTAATCATCCCGCCGGGCTTTTACTTGATAGTAGCGTTCACTGTTGGGATGAACATCGGCGTGCGCCACATTCTCCCTGTTTATGTATTCCTTTCAGTACTCATTGGTGGTGCTGCGTGGGCACTGGTGCGACAGAATCGTAAATGGGCCTACCTTGTGGTCGCGTTACTGCTGATACATGCGATTTCTTCGTTGCGTACGTTTCCGGTCTACATTGCCTATGCAAATGAACTGTGGGGAGGACCATCGAACACATACAAGTACCTCACTGACTCGAATGTCGACTGGGCGCAACAGCTCAAAGCGACGAAGCACTATTTGGATCAGCGCGGAGTGAAAGATTGTTGGTTCGCTTATTTTGCGGAGGGAGTAGCAGATTTCAAATACAACGGAATAACGTGTAAACCATTGCCGACCGTGGTTACGTTGTGGCAAAACGAACAAGTTGACGTTCCTGCCTCAATAGATGGGCCGGTGCTGATCAGCGCGGGCACGCTATCAGGTTTCGAGTTTGGTCCTGCCTCTCTTAATCCATATGAACAATTCGAGCGGCTCGCGCCAACAGAGGTGATCCAGCACGGAGTGTTTGTGTTCGATGGACATTTCGACGTTCCACTCGCCTCAGCGATAAGCCATATGCAGAAGGCCCAGAACCTACTCGCAGCAAAGCAAATTGAACTGGCTCTGGTAGAAGCACAGTCGGCAGTGAGACTGGCTCCCAATGCGGTGGACGTTCAACTGACGTTGGGTGATGTTCTTGCTGCAATGGGACAAACTGAGCAAGCGCATTCGGCGTACGAAAAGGCGCTGCTACTCGCAAAGACCATAGAACCGGAGTTCCAGATTCGTTCGATTCCCAACATTGAGCGCAAACTTGGATCTCAAAAGTGAAATGGGTAGTCCTTGCATTCCCAACACCGATGGAAAGAGTTATTAAAACTAGCTCTCTATGATCTAGTCCGTTAGAATGCCGCGTGTTTTCCCTCACAAGTTAAGTCCCGTCTTTTGCACGCTTCAGGAGGTTGCAGCATTTAGTTATGAGTTCATCGCTCACTCCGAATACTCACCTGGGGCGCTACGAAATTCGTTCGCAACTGGGCCAAGGCGGAATGGGCGAGGTTTATCTTGCCTGGGACACGAAGCTTGATCGCAAAGTCGCTCTCAAAATTCTTCCGCCTGATCTGGCCGCTAATAAAGAGCGCCTGCGACGCTTCGAGCAGGAAGCCAAAGCTGCTTCAGCACTTAATCATCCCAACATCATTACCATTTACGAGATCGAACAGATCGACGATGTGAACTTCATTGCGACTGAGCTAATTGACGGCGAAGTGTTACGAGAACAAATCCGATGCGGCCCAATGCATCTCGACGACGTTCTTGATGTTGCAATCCAAACGGCGAGTGCACTTTCGTCAGCTCATGCTTTTGGCATCGTTCATCGCGACATCAAGCCCGAAAATATTATGGTGCGACATGATCGCATCGTTAAGGTTTTGGACTTTGGTCTGGCGAAACTTACCGATGTACATACGCCAGCATTGGTTAGCACTCAAGCACCGACGCGTCCTCTTATTAATACGGACCCAAACGTAGTAATGGGTACGGCCGTTTACATGTCGCCGGAACAAGCGCGTGGTCTGCAGATAGACGCGCGCACAGACATCTTCAGTCTCGGCGTTGTGATGTATGAGATGGTGACTGGCCGTTTGCCATTTGAAGGATCAACGTCAACCGAAGTATTGGCATCAGTGCTGAGCAACAAAGAACCACAACCGCTCGCTCGTTATTCAAGAGACGCGCCCATCGAGCTTGAGCGGATCGTTTCGAAGACGTTGCGCAAGGACAGGGAACAGAGATACCAAATGACGAAAGATCTGCTGCTTGATTTACAAAGCTTGAAGCAGCAGTTGGATTTTGACGCAAGGCTTGAACGCTCTCTACCTCCTCAAACGGGCGACTGGCTCGGAACGACTTCTGAAACTGCACCCACCGTCAGCGTTCAGCCTCCCGTAACAGCATCGATTAATCACTCAACTGCAAACCTGATCAAACAAAACGGTCGCACACTGGCAATTCTTCTGGCCATCGCAATCATCGCGATCTCCACTCTCACTTATTTCTTCTATTCTGCGCGATCGACTGTCGCCATTGATTCGATAGCCGTGCTTCCGATCATTAATGCGAGCAGTGATCCAAACTCGGAATATCTCTCTGACGGTATTACCGAAAGCATCATTAGTAATCTCTCACAGTTACCACAACTCAAAGTCATGGCGCGCGCAACCGTCTTTCATTTCAAAGGCAAGGAAGTTGATCCGCGAGAAGTAGGACGACAACTTGGCGTGCGAGCAGTGATGTCTGGAAGGTTACTGCGGCAGGGTGATCATTTAATCGTTCGCACTGAACTCGTGAATGTAGCTGACGGAACGCAGTTGTGGGGAGGTGAGTACGACCGCAACGTTGGTGACGTTTTGGGTTTACAACAAGACATTTCGCGTGAGATTTCAGAAAAGCTGCGGCTGAAACTGACCGGCGAAGAGAAAAGGCGTTTGACCGAACGCGACACGACTAACGCAGAAGCGTATGAGTTCTACCTGAGAGGTCGTTACTTTTGGAATAAGAGGACTGCAGACGGATTGACGAAGGCGATAGAGCAATTTCAGCAAGCGATCAATCGCGACCCAAACTATGCTCTGGGCCATGTTGGGCTCGCGGATTCCTACGGGTTGCTGGAAGAGTATGCTGGCATACCTTCAAGCGAAACACTTCCGAAAGCCAGAGCCGCAGTGGATCGTGCGCTTGAGATCGATAACTCACTCGCTGAAGCACATGCCTCGTCGGGAATCATCTTTCAGCAGATGTGGCGATGGCCAGAGATTGCTGAGGAATATAAGCGTGCCGTCAGTCTCAACCCAAATTACCCATCGGCGCACCATTTTTTTTCTATTTATTACAGAGCCCAGGGGAACCTTGATGATTCGTTAAAAGAGATTCAGCGAGCGCAGGAACTTGATCCGTTGTCGTCAGTGATTGGTCAAAACGTAGCCGAAGTATATTTGCTTAAGAATGATCTCAACTCCGCGATTGCCCAGTGTCAGCGGATCATTGAACTCGATCCAAAGTTTCCAGGCGCCCACGACGAGCTCGGCTTTGCTTACCTAAAAGCGCAACGAAATGAAGAGGCGCTGACGGAGTTTCAAAAGACAGTTGAATTGTCTGGAAGGGCCAGCAGGTATTTAGGCGATTTGGGATATTGCTGCGCGGTGACGGGCAAACGTGCTGAGGCGCTGGCAATACTAAGAGAACTCGAGGAAAAGTATGGCCGGCGCGAAGCGATCGGACAGTATTTAGCTGCGGTTTACACAGGTCTTGGTGACAAGGATCAAGCTTTTGCATGGCTGGAAAAAGATTACGAACAACGCAGCGGGATAAGGTTACCGTTCGTTAAATGGTGGTTCGCTTTTAATGACCTTCATGGCGACCCGCGTTACGCCGATCTCCTCCACCGCATAGGCCTCAAGGCGTAAATCCACCGATTATACCGATTACGCAGAAAACAAGAATAATCGGCGAAGTCTGTGTAATCTGCGGATGATCTATTCTGATCTGGGTGATGCTGAGGTTTTGTTACAACCAGCCGCCTTTGAATCCGGCTCGTTGTAAGCCGCTGACTACATATGGACACTTCTTCATCAGGTTCCATAAGAAACCGGAAAGGTAGTTTTCAATCATGATCACAACTGGACCCTGGTCCAGGCCGTAATAACCTTTAGATATCCACCCCTTCACGCGTGAATCTGCAGCAACGAACGTCGGATTGAAGCTGCACTTGAATCCATACACACTCGTCATCTCGGGATAGGCTTCATTGAAGTACCGAAGTGTCGGCAAAACGATCTCTGGCGCGAAAGGTAATGACGCCACAGCTGCCCAGGGGGCAATCGTGCCGTCGTCTGGTCCGTAAGGAATTCCCCGAGCTTCGTAGTCAAAAAACGTTCGATTGATCCCGTCGACGTTGAGCACGGCCGGTCCTGGCCCATCTGAAGCTGTGATTCCCCAAATGTTTTTACTGTAGCCCCTGAACTCATGAGGATTGTTGATCGCATACTGCTGCTGCGTGTACGTGGCCCGTCGACTATTCTCGAAATAGTCGATTCCCTTAACGCGCATGAAGTCGTCTTGAATGCCTCGAAAGTCTATCCAAAGGTGTGAGAGCTGATGAATGAATAAGGGACCAGCATAGAGTTGCTCCCGATCATAGATCTCCGTCCAGGCATAAGTTGAGGTAAAGGCCTGGTAGGTTTCGGCCGGCAAGGGATACGTAGGTGATGCGAGACCGAGGACGTGAAGGATGATTGACTCGTTATATCCTTCCCAACACCACGGCAGAAAACCACATTCCGGTTTCCAGCCCATTGACACTTTTCCGTCGCGATTGAGGGCCCACAGCCAATCCATTCGAAGATACAAATCATTAGCAAGAGTGCGGAGGTTCTGTTCTTGTTCTGTTTCGTGATCGAAGTAAGTCGCAGCAGTAAGTGCGCCGGCAATTAGAATCGCCGAATCGATAGTCGATAGTTCGCAGTTCCACGCGCGGCGTCCCGAGTCCATATGCAGGAAGTGATAGTAGAAACCTTTGTAGCCGGTAGCATCAGGTGCTGCTCCTTGCGGACTTTGCCAAAAGAATTGCAAAGTCGTGAGTACACGCTCGACTGCTTCTTCACGTGAAATGAAGTTGCGTTCAACTGCTACCGGGTATGCCGCGAGTCCCAATCCGACCGCGGCGATACTGCAATGAGATCCAGGACGCGTGCTATCGGGAACGAGCCCGTTAAAAGGATTCGTTTCTTTCTTGAAGTAACTAAACGTGTCGCGTTGTAGTGTGTCGAGTGCTTCGCGGCTTAGAGGTTCTGGGTTCATCTTAGTTCATCACTTGCTCTGCATCATTCGAACCTGGGTGGAAAGTTTCGTCATTCAGGATTGCTTCGCGGACCGCTAGTCGCTCCGAAGTAGTAAGCTGTCGATACTCTTCGACGACTGGGTGACTAATGATTGATGTCTCGCCTGTCTCGCCATTGACGGCAAATGCCAACAGAATTAATCCCGCTACGTAGAGAGCTAGTGTAAAGAAGGAGATGTATCCCGTGGCCGGTGCGAAGCTTGGCGCGTCAAGCATGCCGGCCGTGACTCCTTGTAACAGAGTTCCTGCTACGCGCTTGAGCCAGCCACCTTCTGGACTATACAGACTTGCCAGCAACATATGCTTGAGGATGAAAGCTGTCCCAAACAGTATCGCGAGACTGCGCAGGAGCCTGCGCGCGTCGAACGACGAAAACTGATTGTTCCAGAGCGTCCAAAGAAAAAAGAAAGCGAACAGCCAATGGAGCAAACCGCGCTCCGGCAATACCGAGTTGAAAGCCTGGGCCGAGGCAAAGAAGAGAGTGATGAACATCCAGATGTGCGCAACATTTGTGAGAGCAGGGAGGTCGCTTCTAACCCATTGATGAAATTTCAAAAGACCGCCGCGGACGAGAAGCAACATCAACAGCACCGCGAGCAAAAGCGTAACCAGCGGCGGAGGGATGAAGACGAATGTTCGACTCTCGGCATCAACTCGTAGCCCACCCAGAAGCGCGACCGTCAGAAAAAGAAATGGGAGAAGAAGAAAGTTTACTAAGGTGCGGTTGTTTGAACGGTTCGACATCTTGGTGGTTATGAGTCAGTGGTCCGTAGTCAGTGGTCAGTAGTTCAAGAAGAAAACCCTATTGGTCATTTTCCATTTATATCCCGAGAGCTTTGTACAAATGGAAAATGACAAATGGAAAATGAGCAATGACAAATAATCCCCCGTCCCCTCACTTCCTCGTTCGAAGCACCTTTAGTGGATTGACGTCGCTCCAACCGCTTTCTGTTCCCTGCTCAAGTTCGGCCTTTAACTCCACGGCCGCATGCATGCGCAAGTCCGGATCATCGACGGTCAGAGGAGTGGCAGACGCAAGGGCGATTGCCCGATTCACTGCCTCCAATCCTTGCCTGAATAAATCCTGGTCAAAGTAAACGCGGCCCCAACCTTCTCGGTAAAACGAATACGCTATGTAGAACTGTGTGCGCGCATCTGCCTGCGCCGGATCTGCCTGTTGCCAATCATTGCGAGCCGCACGAAACTGCTCACGCCGGAAGAGCGCGAGAGCGGAATTGAACTTTTCCTGGTTGATTTGATAAGTGCCTGAAGCGACCTCGGCACTGGTCGTCACTTCTTTGAAGGTGCGTGGCTCAGTGGCATAGATCCAGACGATGAACGCGGCATATGCGAACGAAAGTCCGAGGCCAATGACTTGAACGATTCTGGATTGCATGTATCGAACACCGGATTTAGTTGAGAGGATAATACTCAATGCATCTTGAACGGACCGCCAGGTGGCTCCGCAGCTAAATCAGGACGACTCGAATCCTGGACTACTTCATGCATCTCCAACACATTCGACTTACTAAATGCTTCCTTAGGCAAAGTTCCTGATTGTGCATGTCCTTTCACAAACGCATCAGAGCGCACCCAGTTGAGAAAGTCCTGACGGCTATTCCAGATCGTAAAGACGACGTAAGGATCACCATCATTGACCGGGCGCAGTACCTGGTTGGAAACGAAGCCCGGCATTTGGTCAACGAGCCCGGCACGTTCACGAAACCTTTGTTCGAAAGCGTCAGCATATTCCCTGGCAACATAGATCCGATTGGCGACAGTTATCATTGTGCTTCTCCCTTAGATTCAGGGTCTCATGATACCACTTGGCTGAATGCCGATTTGAGATGAAGGCCACGACTTGCCACATGAGTTCGTTTTTGACCACCTCCTAAAGTTCAATGCGAAGCCTCCTCTTGTTTTCCCATACGAGACAGATTATGATTCCTATGGCCAGGCAATAGGAGACGTCTTTCAGCTCAACAGAAGGGAAGAAATCAACAACACGAGTATACGCACACATGGCAAACAAGACTGACATCTGGCAGGGAACGCTTGCACTAATGATCTTGAAGACCATTGAAACTCTCGGACCGCTTCATGGATACGGGATTGCCCGGCGCATCGAACAGACGAGTGGAGATCGCCTCTCCTTAAATTATGGAACGCTTTATCCTTCGTTGCTCAAGTTGGAACAGGAGGGATGGATCGTTTCGGAGTGGGGAGTCTCTGAAAACAATCGCAAGGCTAAGTTCTACAAACTAACGCGCGCTGGCCGAAGACAGTTGGCGAAAGAAATGAAGGAGTGGGATCAAACCACCGCAATACTCGCAAGGTTCCTCACACCGACGGAGGACCAGGTATGAGAGAACTTCGCGCCTGGCTATTGAGATTGAGAGGTGTCTTTCTCAAAAATAAAAGAGAGACTGATCTTGCTGAGGAAATCGAGAGTCATCTCCAAATGCATATCGACGACAACATCCGCGCCGGTATGTCGCCGGGGGAGGCGAAGCGAGTTGCCGTCATTAAGCTAGGTGGCGTTGATTCAACAAAAGAAGCTTACCGCGATCGCAGTACGATCCCGTTTCTCGAAAGCCTGGCCCAGGATCTTCGCTTCACACTCAGACAGTTGCGTAGGAACCCGGCATTCACCGTTACTGCCACTGTGATGGTGGCCCTTGGCATTGGCGCCAGCGTGGCGATCTTTGCTTTCGTGGATGCGGCACTCATCAAACCACTACCGTATCACAATTCATCGCGATTACTCTTTGTCACCGAAACTACCCCGGTCATTCCTCGAGCCAACTTTTCCTATTTTGATTATCTTGACTGGAAGAAGCTCAACAAAGTTTTCGAGTCGCTGGATGTCTACAGTCAACGCGGGTATGTGACAGCCTCGTCAACAGGAATGGAAATGGTTGATGGCGCGCGGGTCAGTGATGGGTTTTTCCGTACGCTTGGTGTCGCTCCCTTTCTCGGGCGCGATTTCTTTGCCGGCGAGGACTTGCCCGAAGCACCTGGCACTGTGATTCTCAGCTATGCTTCATGGCAAAAGCGTTTTGGTGGCAAACAAGAAATCATTGGCCAGCCAATAACCCTAAATGAGACTCCTTACACCATTGTCGGAGTGCTTCCTCAGAATTTTCATTTCGCCCCAGTCGAGGATGCGGAATTTTGGACCACCCTTCACCCTGGCCAGGGCGCCGGTACTTGCGATCAGAGACGGAGTTGTCACTATCTCCACGGAGTGGCACGTCTCAAAGATGGCATCACGATAGAAGCTGCCCGCGCCGATGTGATGCAAATCGCTAAAGACCTCGAAGCTCAGTATCCGGACTCAAATCGCAACCAGGGTGCAATGGTCACGCCGCTGTCTGAGGTAATTGTTGGCGACGTCAGGCCGATTTTGCTGCTCCTACTTGGTGGTGTCGGTTTGTTGCTATTAATCGCTTGCATGAACGTTGCAAGTCTTTTGCTGGTGCGCTCGGAAACACGTCGACGCGAGTTGTCAGTTCGACGTGCCCTGGGCGCGACCAGAGCGCGCTTGATTCGTCAGTTTGTCATCGAAGGCCTTGTGATCGTTCTAGTGGGAACTGTTGCTGGTCTGGTTAGTTCTCACTGGGCCATGCAGATCTTGAAGGGACTCATCTCCGAAGACATGATGGCAAGTTTGCCATACCTCAATGACCTTGGATTGAATTCTCGTGTGCTCATTTTTGCCATCGCCATAGCTGGGTTCGCCGCCGCACTCTTCTCAGTCACTCCGGCATTTCGCATATCGACGTTCGACATGAGAGACGGCCTGGCGGAAGGCGGACGTGGTAGTGCAGGTAAAGTGTGGACACGCATCGGTTCCAAGCTTGTAATCCTGGAGTTAACAACGGCAATGGTGTTGCTGGTTGGCGCGGGTCTTCTCGGCAAAAGTTTTTATCGGCTATTGCAAGTGAGCGCTGGCTTTGAAACAAAACATCTGATCACAATGACTGTTGCAGCACCCGGCGTTTACATGAAAGACAAAGAGGCTGTGGCACTCGCGCGTAAAGTCGTGGAGCAGGTCAAGAGTTTGCCCGGCGTAACATCAGTTGCGTTGGCCAATACTCTGCCGCTGAGCTTCAATGGCAACACTGATTGGATCAGGTTTGTGGGTCGCGCTTACAACGGGGAGCACAACGAAGTAAACGAACGAGAAGTGAGTTCAGACTATTTCGCGACTCTCCAGGCGAAACTTTTGGCAGGTAGAACGTTTACCGACTCGGAAGATTTGAGCAAACCGAGCGTTGTCGTGATTAACAAAACATTAGCGAACAAGTATTTTCCGGGCGAGGATCCGATCGGCCAACGTTTTGGGGACACGAATCTCAAATCAATAAAAGAGATCATCGGCGTTGTCGATGACATCAGAGAAGGGCCGTTGGATTCCGAGATTTGGCCCGCATATTACGCTCCCTTGAATCAATCTCCCCGCACCTATTTCTCAGTTGTTGTTCGAACTGCGACGACTGAGGAATCGCTTCTTCCACTGGTTAGCGATGCAATACATGAGATCGACTCGAGGATCAATATTTCAAATCAGACAACAATGACGCAAAGAGTCAACAATGCTCCGACCGTTTACCTGCGCCGTTCCTCGACGTGGCTTGTTGGAGGTTTTGCTGCAGTCGCATTACTCCTCGGAGTTGTTGGTCTGTACGGAGTCATAGCGTACTCGGTGAGTCAACGAACTCGTGAGATCGGAGTGCGAATAGCGCTTGGTGCACAACGCAGTGCTGTTTACAGACTCATCTTGAAGGAGGCAGGCGCGTTGGCCCTTGCCGGAATTCTAATCGGTCTCGGATGCTCGGTTGTTGCTGCGTCGCTGATGCGCAAACTGCTTTTTGGTACCCCGCCCTGGGATGTCACAACCTTATTCAGCGTGGCTGGTGTGCTGGGTATTTCCGCGCTGTTGGCCAGTTATTTTCCTGCGCGACGCGCCGCGTCAGTCGATCCGATAAAAGCATTGCGTGCGGAGTGAGTGCTCCACGTCTGCGGCAACAAAGCCTAATCTGCAGGCGGGGACGCCTGCGGTCCCAGCACTCGCCCCGCTGATTAACTCAAGCTCCCTTCCTAACCTGAAAAACTTGTCGGACCTTTTCCCTTTCCAAATACGCGTTGATCTATGATGGCGCATAACATTTCTCTTAAGGAGTAACTTAGTGCCTATTACAGAGATTGCCCCCGACTTCTTCCGGATATCAACCTACATCCCGGAAATCGACCTCCAGTTCAATCAGTTCCTCGTGAAAGATGAAGAACCGCTTTTGTTTCATTCAGGGATGAAGGCGCTGTTCCCAATAGTGCGCGACGCAGTTGGGACCATCATGGATCCTTCGAAGATACGTTGGATTGGTTTTAGTCATTTTGAGGCGGATGAGTGTGGATCGCTTAACGAATGGCTTCAACTAGCTCCCACTGCACAGCCTGTGTGCAGCATGGTTGGTGCTTTGGTTAGCGTTAACGATTTTGCGACTCGTCCCGCGAAGGGTATGAATGATGGTGAAGTGTTGAATACAGGTCAGCATCGATTCCGCTTCGTTCAGACACCGCATGTGCCGCATTGTTGGGAGGCTGGAATGCTTTTTGAGGAGACCAGGGGGACGCTTCTTTGTTCCGACCTTTTCCACCAGGGAGGCAACGTCGAGCCTCTCACTGAAGCTGATGTCATCGACCGTGCCAGAAAGACTCTGACTGACTACCAGGCCGGTCCGTTGGCGAATTACATGCCGTACACGAAGCACACCGATTCGATAATGCAGCGCCTGGCAGACCTGAATCCGCGAACAATCGCGCCAATGCACGGCTCAGCTTTCGTCGGCGACGGTTCGCGTTCGTTACGCGATCTCGCAGTAGTGATGCGTGAAGTGTTAGGTTGAGCGAAGGATCATCCACAGATTACTCAGACGACACTGCTTTCCGGACGAAGCTGTGAAGACAATAGAACCAGAGTTTCAAATTCGTTCGTTTCCCAGCATCGAGCGAAAGCTTGAGTCTCAAGAGTAGGGAGGCTAAGTCTGATAGAGAGGTTTGGAACTGACTGACACGTCCGCTCGTCCCTCATAGACTTCGCGGGCTCGCGACAGTGCCGCTTCAACGTGTGGCAGCATGTTTTCCTCACCGAGATACTGGAGAAAAGTCGACTGCTTCAACAACTGTTCAGGTTGACTACGCGCACCGCATAACAAGAGCGTTCGCTCCGTAGCCCGTAAGCGCTCAGCTAACTTCTCCAACTCATGCAGACCAGTGGCGTCAATGGCCGTCATGTTTCTGAGACGCAAGATCACAACGGGTGGGAGCGACTCGACATCTACAGTGGCATCGGACAGCTTCTCCGTGGCTCCGAACAGAAAGGGCCCATGTATCCGTAGCACCATTACGTAGGGAGGCAGTAACTTGTCTTGCAGAACGTGTGGTCGACCGTCTTCAATATACTCTTCCGTCACCGGAGCCACCGTTGTCGTCTGCGTGACCCGATAGATGTAAAGCAACGCGGCGAAGAGCATTCCGATCTCGACTGCGATAGTCAGATCGGCTAGCACTGTAAGAGCAAAGGTCATCACCCAAACGACTATGTCAGCTTTCGACAACTTGAGTATTGTCCTTACCTCGCGCCACTCACTCATGTTGTAAGCCACTACGAAAAGGATTGCTGCTAATGCGGCAAGCGGGATGAACCGAGCAAATGGAGCAGCGACAACTAGAATAACGAGCAAGGTCAATGCGTGGACCATGCCCGATAAGGGGCTGCGAGCTCCTGATCTAATGTTGGTGGCGGTCCGGGCAATCGCGCCGGTGGCTGGTATACCTCCCACAAAAGGGACCGCGAGGTTCGCCATGCCCTGCGCAAGCAGTTCCATGTTGGAGTTGTGTCTATCGCCACTCATGTTATCCGCAACTACCGCGGACAGGAGACTCTCAATCGCCGCCAGCATCGCCACTGTGACAGCGGCGGGCAGCAGAGGAACAATCAGATCGGGTCGAAACTGTGGGATGGAAATGTGTGGCAAACCGGTCGGGATACCGCCGAATCGACTGCCGATGGTTTCCACAGGAATTCCAAAAACTGCGACGACGAGCGTAACTATCAAGAGGGCCACGATCGAGCCAGGAATACGGCTAGTCAATCTAGGCAGAATAAAAATGATGAGAAGCGCACCGATGCTAACTACCAGTGCAGGCCAATGAAAACTGCTGAGACTTTTCGTCAGAACACTCATTCGTAATACGAACTCGCTCGGTAACGCTCCGGTCTCAAGTCCCAGAAAGTCCTTGATTTGCGTCGACGCGATCAGGATGGCAATGCCGTTCGTGAAACCAATGGTAACTGGCCGTGGAATATATTTGAC
>DATEXA010000339.1:0-10620 GCA_035257465.1 Pyrinomonadaceae bacterium
CTTTGAGAGCAGTTCAGCGACGGGCACCTTAGCGAATGCGGGGTCGGCAATATAACGGTTGCGATCTGCAAACGCGAGCTTCGTTGCCTCAATTAGGGTGTGGTAGTACTGCGCAGGTTGCGCGTGAAGTGCCTGCAGGTCGAATCCTTCAAGAATGTTGAGCGCAATCAGCGCTGTAATTCCCTGCCCGTTTGGAGGAATCTCGTAGACTTGATAGCCGCGATAGATCGTGGAAATAGGCTCGACCCATTCACACTTCGTAGCGGCGAGATCTTCCATGGTGATGAAACCACCGTTGTCATGCATGTAATCAGCGATGGCTTTTCCGACTGGTCCTTTGTAGAAAGCATCCCGACCACCTTCCGACAATGTTCGCAGAGTCCGGGCAAGATTTGGTTGACGAAAAATTTCGCCTGGACGCGGCGCGCGGCCCTCAATCAAATAGTTCGAGGCTGCGGCCGGGGTTCGTTTTAGCTTACCAACTTCAGCTTGCCAGTCTTCGGAAGTCTTCTCCATCACTGGAAACCCGTGCTCCGCGTAATCGATTGCTGGAGCCAACAGGTCAGTCAACTTCATCGTTCCGTATTTGTCGCGTAACGTGACCCAACCATCGAAAGCACCGGGAACGGTGATACTGCCCATACCGGTTTGCGGCATCTGTTTGATGTTGTGTTTCGCGAAGTAATCAAGACTCAATGCGGCAGGAGCCCGGCCACTCGCATTCAAGGCTTTAAGCTCTTTTGTTTTGGCCCAGTACACGAGTGCAAACATGTCGCCGCCAACGCCTGTCATCATGGGTTCCGTCACGTTGAGAACGCCAGCCATCGCGATTGCCGCATCGACGGCGTTACCGCCGCGTTTGAGCACCTCAAGTCCGACTTGGGAGGCGAGTGGTTGACTGGACGCAACCATGCCATGCTGCGCCCGAACTACGGAACGTCCAGCCTTCAAACTCGCGGGCTGTTTCTGCGCAAATTGTGTTGAGTGATTCATTGTTAAAAGGCAGGTCAATGTTGTGGCAACTGAGGCAATTAGCGAACGGCGCAATCTAAGACTCATTAGTCAAACTCCAGTGTGAACTTTGGACTCTTTGGAGTGCGGTGCCCTGCACCGCTTTGGTAAAGCAACAATCGATTTCGAGCAGGTTAATCTTTTGCCAAAGCGGCGCAGGGCGCCGCACTCCAAGGAGGTCAGATCCCGGGGTCATAGTCGGTTACCATCTCGCGACCTCGCGCAAACACATCTTCCACAAGCGCACACGCCTTTCGCGTCGAGGCGTCAATCTGAACTCCAGTCAGCACGGTAACGGCCGCGACTTCTCCGGTTTCATTGTTGCGCATTTCATGAAAGAAACGCACCACCTTCTCACGAACCTCGATTATGCCGGAACGAATCGTGACAGTGTCGCCTGCCAACAGTTCACGCTTGTACGCTATCTCTTGTTTCACAGCAACCATGCAGCGACCAGTCTCGCGCAACACAGTAGGAGTCAGTCCAACGAGAGCAAATAGATTCCATGTTGCTTCGTCAAACTTCCCGACGTACCACATAACGTTCATGTGATTCATGTGGTCACAGTGCCACGGATAAACGGCACCGCAATAGGTTACAGGTAATTCAGTCATATCTTTATTCACGTATTCCAGCCAGCCCGGCGATAGTTAGCCTAACGTCCGACGTAGACCATGACCGCGATCGGCGATAAGACAAAAAGGATCAGCAACAAGTACTTCATAAGCAGCTCTCCTCTCTCAAAGCATCTGGACACAACTTCTATCAGATACGCGCAGAATGGGGGTTCAAGAGATCAAGGACTCACCCTCTCTTGAGCACCAACCATCCGCCAAGCGAAGTCAAAACGAGCACCAAAACAATTCCCACAAAACCTAGCACACGATCGATGCTCTTCACTCCAGTCCATTGCAGATAGTGAATTCGATAAAGGCGGTCAATGCGATCAGTATCTCTTCCCTTCTGCTGGAGACTCATTCTGTTCCAGTCCAGGGTTACTTCTACGCCGGTGTTCGTCGTAACCGTTGTTCCGTTGACGGTGGAAATAGCTCCGTAGCGTTGTGGGTTCACTGTGAAAGCATCTTTAAGGAGGTTTCGAAGATCTTCTTCACTGGGAAGGTTCCGCTGCTGTTTATTTATCGGATCAAGTTGGATCCAACCGGATTTAGTACGGACCAGAAGATGATCGCCCAAAACCGTTCGTAGAGATCTCAGCTCTAGCCAATCGGGATCGGAAGTGATCGGAAGCCCGGCAGTCATCGGATACGTCTTCGGCGCCAATGGTTCGTAGGCACCTTCGTAACCCGGCTTGATAAAGAAGACTAGCCCAGTGAGAGCCCACCCAAAGAAGGGTATAAATAAGAGAATTCCAATGACCCGGTGAACGCTTCGTACGCGCATCGTTAGACTTTGGAAGGTGGCGTCCAACCCGGAGGTGCTTCTTGCCAAACCTCATCAGGAGACGTCGCCTCAGGTTGATTTGGCCCCAGGTTAGTTTTTTGAATGTTAGCGACAATAAAGTTCTCGGGCGCCACGGGAGCACCAGCCAAACGACGCAACAGTGTAAGCTGACCAGCATGTGTCATCGCATCGGAGAACGGACCCTGCAACAGTTGCTCTTCAGTCATACCATCACGCAAGACTGTTTCGCTGGTTAGATAGGAACTGAGGTCTTTGAGCATCGTATGAAAGCGCTCGATCTCGTCGTCCAACGATGCCAAGGGTTCAGGCCGGTATCGTCCACCAACAAAGTAGGTGCGTGCGTAACCGAGGACACTTGTCATGTGGCGAAGAAGTTCTTTAGGTGAACGCACATCACACGGTGGCTGGAACGATCCAAAATCGTTCGGCGCGTTTCGTAAGGCCTTTTGGGTACGGTAGGCGAGCGCTGCCAGAAAATGACAGAGCAAAGCTCTCTTTTCATTCATGGCTGTTCATCACGGTCAGTTACCAAACGCGAAGAACTCGACATGGCCACACTCCGAGCAAACGTACATCTCCAGGGTTTCCTTTGCGATCAGTAGTTCTCCCCAGTCGCCGCCGAAGTTAGGTCCCTGCGGGAATTTCTTTGTCCCAGCATGTATGAGAACACTCGAACAACGCACGCAACTCATCGGCTTATGGCGCTTGTTAACGATCGCTTTGACCCGATCGTCTTCTGGGTCCTCTGCTTTGTGGTTATTGAATTGGCGCAACCCCCGGCGGTTCGCCTGACAATTCCAACAAAGATCAAAATGATCTTCGACGTCTTCCCCGCATTTCAGACAGTGCCACATTGATTCTGAAGTCAACCGCCAATTCGTTTTTGTGCGCCACTCAGCAATCGGCCACCATCGATGATAGCCCGAGTGTGTTCGCCCTCACCGATTTTACCGGCGGTATCAAATGCCTCCACTTTGAACTTGTACAGCTTTCCTTCCATTTCGATGAACGTTGCAACAGCGCTAACTCGAGTGTGATTTGGCGTCGCGGCTAAGTGTTTTATGTACACGCCAACTCCGACAGATAACTGATGTGGTTTCAGTATGTGCTTCATCAATCGAGCACCAGCCAACTCCATCAAGGCAATCATTCGCGACGTGGCAAAAACTTCCGGAAAGTCATCGTCAAGTGAAACGGCAAGCGACTTCGCCATGTCGTGATCAGTCGTAATGAAAGAAGCTTCACCAGTATCTCCTGGTTGCAGCATTCGCTTTGGGTCCTTAGGTGACATATTGACAGAAGTAACCTCCAAGCCACACGAGAGCCACCTACTAAGGTGTCTTATGATCATCGCGTTCTACGTAAACGCGATGATCAAAACTTCGCGTCGTGAACTCGGTGACGCTTGGTTGTTCCTTAGCTTCGAGTAGCGGCGTCAGCTCAGTTGTAGTGACGGCCCGAGAGAGATCTTCGTTCGCCTGCTCACTTCTGGAACGATTTAAGAGAAAAAGTCCCTTGATGACAAAGAACCCAACGCCTACCAATGCCAGAAGAGTACCTACATCTGCCACAAGTTGTTCGCCTAGAATCTTCGTGCCTAACGTCATAATTAAGAGGCCGAGGATTAACAAAAAGAATCCGTAACACAGCGGGTTCTGTGTAAGACTTTTCCACCAGTCTTGTGAAGCCGGGGGAATGCCTGGGCGCTGACCGGCTTTGATCTGGTGCATCACGACCTGCGAAATAGTTTGCAGATGCAGACCACATACGCGACAAAAGCGTTGGTCTTGTGAGTTTTCACTCCCGCAGTTCGGACAGTACATCTACGACGCTCCTTAGGTTGGCGATACGATAATCGATGGCGGCTGGTGATGACTAGGTAGAGAAGCGGCGCGCAACAGGGCACGGAAATTCTCAGCTGAACTCCATGATTCGGCTCACAATATCCCGCGCAGCATTTGGACGTCCCAGTCGTTTCGAATTTGCCTTCATTCGGGCCAGGCGCTGACGATCCTCGAGCAAGATGCCAAGTTTGTATGAAAGAGTTGGCAGGTTATTGCAACGAATCGCCACTCCCTCCTCAAGCAAGTGATCCGAGTTTCGTTCTTCCTGTCCTGGAATCGGATCCACGATCACAAATGCCAGCCCTTTCGACATTGCTTCAGAGGTAGTCAGACCACCCGGCTTACCAAGCACGAGATCAGACGCGGCCATGAATTCGTCCATTTCGTTCGTATATCCAATCGGCTTGATCAAAACGTTGTCAATTGGTTTGGTTCTCGCCGCTGACGTCACCAATCTTCGACGAAGATCCTCGTTACGACCACATACGGCAACGACTTGTGCGCGTGCTTTCAGAGGCTTTAATGCGGCAATCAAAGGCTCTACGGATCCGACTCCAAAACCACCAGCCGACAACAGAATCGTCGTGCGATCGGGTTCGAGACCGTGCTTTACTCGCATCTCCTGCTTGTCCTTCTTTTCTGCGAACACTGGATCGATGGGTATCCCACTGACCGCGATCTTCTCTGGTGGAATACCGAGCGCTTCCATGTATGCGCGCGCTTCGTCAACCGCAACGAAGTACTGCTCGTAATGATGAACCAACCACATGGCGTGAACATCAAAGTCTGTTACTACGATGACCTGACGACTCATGAGTCGATCTTTGGCTCTCAACCAGGAAACAATCTCAGCGGGCAGGAAGTGAGTACAGATAATGACGTCTGGTTGGTACTCGCGGAGTAGTTTGACGAGTGGCCGGGTGTTCAACTTATCAAGTGCGAGGCGCCGGCGTTCATTCTTCCATGGTTTGTCGAGCTTGTCGTACATCCAGCCTGGCACTTCAGGCATTTTGTTCACGAGGTCGATGTATGCTTTGGAATACAGGTGTCGAAAGACTTTGTTGGTGTATTGAAGAACGTCGAGGTGACGGACTTCGTTCACTGTTCCAAACCGAGCGAACGCCTTTTCAACTGCCTGTGCCGCTCGAACGTGACCCGCACCAGCAGATGCGGAAAGGAGGAGAACCTTTTTCAGCATGATAGTGATGAGACGAAGCGGAGACGTTCCTCCGAACTCAAGACCCGATTCAAGCGTTGCGGTTAGGGTCGGGTCGTCGGTGCGCCACCTGCTGGATGTGTCCGATTATATTCAGCGATGAAGTCCTTAGTGATGTCGATGCTCTCATTTGCGTAGATCACCGGAACACGATTAACGTCGATAATGATCAGAATTCCATGAGCTTGAGCATAAGCGTTTAGTGCAGTACCCACATCAGCCTGGAGCGGTTGGATCGTAATTCCGAGCTGCTTCTGGTAGTCGGCGCGCGCGTCTTCAGCTTTACGTTTGATCTGGAGTTCGAGTTGGTCAGCCTGCTCAGTTTGTTGGGTGATCACAGCCGCCGATGATGTAGCCCGCTTCTTATCAATATCGTTGCGCATGGCAGTGAGTCTGTCCTGCATTCCCTTAATCTCAGTTTGGATCGGCGTAAACTTGGTATCGATCTGTTTCAAGGCCATGCTTACTCGAGTGATTCCCCCTTTGTCCTCTGCGAACACACCAGAATCAATCACTGCGATGGTGCCAGCAGCAGGCGGCTGAATATTTGTTACGCGGGATGATCCGGCATGCACCAATCTTGTTTGCGCGTGAGCGCTCACAATCAGAACGAAGAACAGAGACGCGACAACGGTAACGCGAAATACTTTCATCACTAAAAGCTCCTTGCAAAATGTCACCGGAAAGTAGGGAGAGTTAGCAGCACTACTTTGCCGCATGATCAACTCTTAATACAAGGGTTGTATAGAATTTACTTGTTTCTCAAAAGCACTAACCGTAATCTGCGTTCGCGTTGCAGTTCAGCCTAACCCGTATCCAAAAACCAATGAGACGAAAGCGAGTTTGTGCGCTCTTCACGATAGTTGCTGTTCTAAGCATGACGTCTTCAGCTATCAGATCTTCAGAGTCGTTTTCTCCATGTGTTTATTCAGACCTGTGGGGTGTCAGTGGTGAGAAGTGGGATGAGCGTGGCCGTTTACCCGACTTCTCATACGCTGGTTATCACGCTGGCGAATTAGAGATCCCGACGCCCAAAGCGAAGTGGGATCTAAAACGCGACTTTCACGCAGTTGGAGACGGGCATACTGACGATTCCTCAGCTCTGGTTGAGGCATTAGGAACAATTCGAAATGAAGTTCTATTTATTCCGAAGGGTGTTTATCTCATCTCAAAACGAATCGATCTAAACCATGGCAACGTAATAATTCGTGGCGCAGGGTCGAATGAGACGATTCTTCTTTTCCCAAACTCATTACAAGACCTCTTTGGAAACTCAGCAAAAGGTTCGGAACAGTCGCAATGGGCTTTTCGTCCGGGATTAATCAACTTTTCCGGCCAGGATCCAATCAACGATCGGACGCGCCTTGGCAGGGTGACTTCACCGGCTTTACGTGGAAGTAAATCGCTCGAGCTGTCGAATTCGTTCTCGATCAAAAAAGGTGAATGGATTCGTTTAGTCGAAAGCGATCCAGCGAAAGACCTGCCAAACAGCGGCTCACTGATTAAACATTTATATGGCGACTTGATGCCGTCAGGGTCAGATCTACTTGGCACTGCTTCGGTCGTACGGTTTCTCTCCCGGGTCAAAAAAGTCTCGGGTAAAACGATCGAGCTTGAACGATCATTGCCATACGATGTCCGCCTCGAATGGTCTCCTGAGATCCATCGGTTCACACCGACGGTGACTGAAGTCGGCCTGGAACATTTGTCTATCCACTTCCCGTGGTCACCATACCCTGGTCACTTCAAAGAGAAGGGCTACAACGCGATCTTCATGCAAAGCGTTTCGCAGTGCTGGATCGATGACGTGGAGATACAGAATAGCGATTTTGGAATAGATTTAAATTCCACAAACTTCTGCACCGTCCGTAATGTCACCTTAACTACCAGCGAATCGAGAGCAGTTGGTGAAGGCGGACGCGATGGCAATGGACATCATGGAATTGACATCAGTCATGGAACCGAGAACCTGGTGACAAATTTTGACGTGCGAACAAAGTTTGTTCACGACATCAGCGTTGAATGGTATGCGCTGCATTCGGTGTTCAAGAATGGTCGAGGCGTTGACCTGAACATGGATCACCACCGTGAAGCCAACTATTCAAGTCTCTTCAGCGATCTTAACTGTGGAGCGTGCAGTCGTCCGTTTAATAGCGGAGGCTCAGGAAATCGCGGAGCGCACTCGGGCGCGTATTCAACATTCTGGAACGTCAGAGGTAGTGCGCCAATTAAGCTTCCGCCTGCTGATTTTGGTCCGTTGCTGAATTTTGTCGGTTTGGATTTGACCGAAGGGCAAAAGAACTCGACTTATCAGTGGCTGATTGATGCCTCTGGTTCCGGTGGCGTCTGCCCAAGAGACTTACAGGATGCTATGCGGACAAGGCGCTTCAGCCTACACGGTCGGTAATCTCCCGACGATTATTTCGAGACTTAACCCGCCCTGTGAGTACATGGGCTAAGCGGTCCTTCAAGAGAGTTGGGCCTAACACAATAAATAACCAAAAACTGCCCGTTTTCAGGAAATCTCGAAGTATCAGCTGTTTCTAATTCCTGGGGAGAATTGTTAGAAACTCTATAAACAAATCTTCTTGCCGTTGAACTTTACCTTATGGTAGCGTTTCACGCGCTTAGATAATTCCAGATAATTGGAGCCTATTCTGGGCAGTAACCGGCAAATCCTCGTCCTCAAGCAACACTGAATTACTATCACTTCTCGTTCAGAGAAGGTTGGAGGTACGCAATGAAAATTCGGGTGAAGTTAGTCCCCATTCTGGCACTCGCACTGGTATTCGCAACTGTAGTCGTCCTGCCGCAGATAATTGAGGCGAAGCGGGGCAAGGCTGTTGTCCCCGAGCAAGGGCAAGCCGCCCCTGCCCAGGAACCTAAGGATAACCGTCCTGTAATTGTGGGCGCATCGGTGCGGAACGACACGTCGATTCCCTTGCGCGAAATGAAACAAAAGCCTATCGAGTTCAAGCCTGAACGCGAGGCCAACGAGAATCCGAAGATTCCGCATTCTCACAAGAACGCTCCTGACAGGGTCGTTCAAGATACTCCGACTGGTTCAGCAATCGTCACCCCAAACATGCCCGCAACCGACCTGAATTTTAACGGCATTCAGTTTCCAGGCGTCGCTTGCAACTGCGCACCTCCAGATACCAACGGTGAGGTGGGCGCAACGCAGTATGTGCAAATTGCGAATGAAGGTTACCAGGTCTTTGACAAGACCACTGGAGCGTCCTTGTTGGGTCCATCTGGAATCACGACTGTCTGGAGTGGTTTTGGCGGAGTATGCCAAAACAACGGGAATGGCGATCCAGTCGCTCTTTATGACCAACTTGCAGATCGCTGGATTATTTCTCAGTTCGCTGGCGTTTCAGTTCCGACAGATGAGTGCGTTGCGGTATCGACGTCTGGTGATGCAACAGGTTCGTATTATCGATACGATTTCCACCTTGGTTCTAACTTCTTCGATTATCCACATCTCAGCGTCTGGCCGGATGGCTACTACATGAGCATGAACGTATTCAATTCTTCGGGTACGGCATTCCTTGGTCCGCAGGCTTTTGCATTTGACCGAGCCAAGATGCTTCAAGGTCTACCAGCTACCTTTTTAACTAAGGGTGTCACAGGCGGATCTTCTGAGGACGTTTACTTACCAGCCGATCTCGATGGATCCAATTTGCCACCAGCAAATGCTCCGGCCGTCTTTGTGGAATTCCCAGGGGGCGGTGCCTATAGAGTTTTTCATTTTCATGCCGACTTTGCGACGCCGGCGAACACTACCTTTGCCTTGTTTGGCAGTGCTGCTGCTGCGGGATTTACCGACCTTTGTCCTACCACGAGAAGCTGCGTTCCCCAATCCGGCACGACTTCGAAACTGGATGGGATCGGCGATCGTTTGATGTTCCGACTCGCTTATCGCAACTTCGGCAATCATGAATCAGTTGTAGGTAACTACTCGGTAAACTCAGGTGGTGTGGCTGGAATTCGATGGTTCGAGCTGCAAAACGTGACCGCCGGTCCCGTGACTGTCGCCCAGGAAAGCACCTACCAGCCAGATTCAACATGGCGCTGGATGGGCTCAGCCGCGATGGACAAGGATGGAAATATAGCCATCGGCTATAGCGCCTCCAGTTCATCGATCTTCCCTCAGATTCGTTATGCAGGTAGGCTCGCAACCGACCCTCCGAGCACTCTCGGACAAGGTGAGGCAACCCTCTTTGCTGGAACTGGAAGTCAAACGGGCACTAGCAACAGGTGGGGAGACTACAGTGCGCTGACGGTCGATCCGGTTGATGATTGTACGTTCTGGTACACGACCGAGTACTACCCAACCACCTCGCAATTTAACTGGCGAACTCGAATTGGATCTTTCAGATTTGGGACGTGTGGCTCGTCACCAACGCCTACTCCAACACCTCCGCCGAATGCTCCAAGCAATTTGACAGCAAACGCGGCTGGAGGAACTTCAGTCAATCTCAGTTGGACGGATAACTCGGGAGATGAGTCCGGCTTCAAGATTGAACGCTGTACTGGTTCCGGTTGTACAGACTTCGCGGAGATAGCTCAGGTAGGACCAAACACCACCACCTATCCAGACACGGGTCTGACGCGTAAAACGAATTATCGTTATCGCGTCCGTGCTTTCAATGCCAACGGCAACTCAGGTTATTCAAACATTGCCTCTGCCAGAACGGCACCACACTAACTCTTCAACCTTAGAGTTCTTAAACTTCAAGGGGCGCCTCCTCGGCGCCCCTTTTTTTTCTTAGAACAAGCTGGGTGTCGTACCTACTTCCGCATCAACCCTCTTAATTAACCCCTCATTATCAATGTCAGTGTAATTAACCTGACTGCTAACCGGGTGACTCTTCATTTCTTCACTCGGATAAGGCTCCAACAGCTTCTTCAATTCGACAGGAGAAACCTGCGAGTCGAGCCATGGCTCGTATGACTCCTCTCGTAGCATCACCGGCATGCGATCGTGAACAGGTCTCAACACTTCGTTCGCTGTAGTTGTCACGAGTGCGCACGACTTGATCGACAGTTCGCCGTTTCGCCACCTATCCCAAATTCCGGCAAACGCAAATGCAGTCTCATCTTTCTTTTGGAAGAAGAACGCCT
>DATEXA010000340.1:0-29014 GCA_035257465.1 Pyrinomonadaceae bacterium
CCGTGTCTCCTCGTCGCCCCGTCGCCGCGTCTCTCACTCTCCGCGTCGCCCCGTCGCCCCCTCTCTTTCCCCGCGTCACCCCGTCTCCCCGTCACCGCGTCTCTTGTTTCCTGGCTCATTTGCGGAAGCGGCAAGAGCTTCATCTACGTCTCCATGAATCGCACGAGAGTCGTCTTCTTTGTTCTCCCTTGCGCGCTTATGCAGTCGTTGAAACTGCCCCTGTAACTCGGCAAGCTCCTGATCTGAGAGATCTTCCAAATCGACCAGTCGATTGCGAGCTCCAGCCACACTGCTGATGAGTTCGTCGAGCTTGAGATGAACTGCTTTGGCATCTCGATTTTGTGTATTTTGGATAAGAAAGACTGCGAGATAAGTGAAGACAGTCGTTGCCGTGTTCACGAGTAACTGCCACGTGTCAGAGTAATGATAAATAGGACCTGCGGCCAGCCAGACAACAATCAAGAAGACATTTAAGACGAATAACCATGGCGACCCCAGCGTTGTAGCAGCCATCACTGAGAATTTCCGAAAGCCCTCATTCAACTTCATAACCATCTACCCTCCGCGTTCTAAACTGAGGCCGCACGTCGATCGGTGTATGCCGGCCGTACGACATGAAGCAAAGTCTTGTCTACTTCTCAGCCACAACTGATTCTTAGCGGTGGCTTCAGCCTCAATGGCAATAGGAGTGCCGGGACAAAAATTGGGCTTAGGAGAGTCAGTGAGCGACGCTCAAAGAAAGAGGTGTACTTGCGGTTGGATCGAATTCAATAAAAAGCCGCAGATAAACGGCGGAAAGTCGTAACGTTTATCTGCGGCCTGAAATGGATACAACTTAGAACGTGAACTTGACGGCCAGCTGAACCTGTCTGGGATCACCTACGCCCGTGCGCAGGAACCCGGAAAAATCGAACAATGCAGCGCCCGTCAGCGGATTGATGTTGTTGGCGTTGTTAAAGGTATTGAACATCTCAAACATCGGTGTAAGCGCCATACTCTCTCCGAACCGGAATGGACGTTGAATACGCCAGTCGAACGAGAAGTAGTCATTGTCCTTGCGCTCACTATTGCGATTTGTCGCAGTCCTGCCAGACGCCGGTGTAATAGGTTGCGCTGTACGACCCTGTACACGGAAAGTGCCCTCAATGCCCCAACCAAGTTCGACAAACGAATAGAAGTTGAACTTGTGTCTGATATCGCGGTCGGAAACCGAGTAGTCGAGTGATAGGTTGAACGGATTGAAGGAACGATCAGTGAACGGGTCGCGTTCGTTTGAGTCATCGTCCTTGTCTTTGGAGAGAACGTAGTTGCCTTCAAACTGATACCGCTTGCTGAGGCGTTTTCTCACACCCGCTGTAAACCCATTGTAGTTTGACTTTCCCACTGCGCTCGTTACGAATATGTCTCCCAGGTTTGGGAACAGTGGTGTTGCTGCGAAGGAACCAGTCCGGTTGATGTTGATGAAGCGAGTCAGGTGGACACCCTGTGAATGAGTAAAGTCAAAATACACAGTGAAGTCAGTAGCCAGCTGATGTTCGAACTGGACATTGGTGGTGTAGATGCGTGGATTTGCGTAGTCCTTACTGAAGACACGTACAGACGCGCCGAATGGAATACCGCCTCCAGGCGATACCGGCACTATGTTTGGCCATGTTGGAGGTCGTGTTGATGCTCCAAAACAAGTAAATGCGAACGAGGTCGCACAAGTGACACCAA
Organism: Pyrinomonadaceae bacterium; assembly: GCA_035257465.1. Classification (GTDB taxonomy): domain Bacteria; phylum Acidobacteriota; class Blastocatellia; order Pyrinomonadales; family Pyrinomonadaceae; genus PSRF01. The sequence continues at coordinate 1,717 of DATEXA010000340.1, forward strand.
ACTGCTGTGCGCCATTGTCAGTTAGAGAGCCAACCTGGGAGAGCATGTTTTGGCGGCCGTAGAAGATGCCATAACTCGCGCGTAGAACTGAAGTTCCTTTCTTTGAGAGATCCCATGCGAAGCCCACACGCGGCTGAAACTCTTTCTTAGGACTGTGTAACGTGCCGTCCGAAGGAAAGTTTGGATTGCCCAGTAGAGATGCATACGCTGTTTGGGTCGGAGGAATCACTGGACCAGGAAGAATTTGCGCTTCCCAACGTAAACCATAGTTGAGAGTTAAGTACGGAGTAGCGCGCCACGAATCTTGTACGAACAAACCGTAGTCATCATTCTTTGCAATGTTCTTTCCTGGAGGTGGAACACCCGAAATGCCAGTTGAAATGCCGTTCTGTAAATAGAGCAGGAGTGGGCCACCTGCGCTTGATCCTGCCGGGCAAGCTTCGCCCAGGGCCTGGGTTCTCCAGCCTGTAAAGGCACCCGACGTGTTAAAGCACTCAAGCACTGACGGGCCAAATCCACCGGCTGCCTGAGGTGATGCATAACGAAGGAAGCCGGTCGCCGAGTCGAAGAGATAGCGACCAGTGAAAAATCCCCTGAAAGTTTGATCGTTCAGAGTGTGAATCCATTCACCCCCAAATTTGAATGTGTGGTTACCCGAAATCCACGAGAAGTTATCCTTGGTGTGTGTGCGCCATAACAACTCATCAACGTTCGGTTCCAGGAAAAACGGAAAACCGAAACGGAAACTGGGCGCGAAACCCACACCTGTGTCTGCCGGCACATTTGAGGTAACTGTGCTTCGTGGCCTCAGCTCACGAGAGTATGAGAAGTGTGCTTCGTTTACTTTGGTTGGTGAAAGCGTTGTGAACAGGTTGACGTTGACGACATTGATCTTTGATGGCCCTTCGATGCCATTTGCTGAATTGCCATAGGTCGCTACGTCAAACGTCTGATTTGTATTTTTTGAGTAGTCGTAGTTATAGGAGACGGCTAGTTTGTTGGAGTTGTTTAGATCCCAATCGACCTTCGACAAGAACGCGTAGTTCTTGATCGGGTGATCCACCGGAAGGTCTTCTACCTGATTGCGCGTAGTCTTAATGAATTGGGTGAGCGCCAAACGTTGACAGTCGCCATTGGAGTTGATGAGCGCTTCGTTTGCTCCGATTGTTGGAGTAGGAACCGGGCAAGGAGTATCGCCAATTTGCGCGCTCAGGTTATCTCGCTTCAGGTTTTCGCGAATTCCTTCAAACGCGAAAAAGTAAAACGCTTTGTCCTGCTTGATTGGTCCGCCAATGGTGCCACCAAACTGTTCACGGTGAAAATCCCTCAGGGGTTTTCCGTCCGAGGTATCCGCAGTCAGCGCTTCCATTCGTTGGAAATGAAAAGCACTTCCGTGTACACCATTCGTGCCGGATTTTGTGATCACGTTGATGACGCCGCCTGCCGTGCGACCAAACTCTGCGCTAGCTCCGGTTGCTACGACCTGGAATTCCTTCACTGCTTCGAGCGTTATATCGATCGCTGCTCGCTGACCACCAAGTTGCTCGCCAAAGAAGCCGTTGTTGTAGTCACCACCATCGAGACTTACGTTGTTGAAGACACCACGTTGTCCAGCGAAGGTGATTTCATCGCCATCCGGTCCCTGGACTACACTGACACCTGGGGTAAGAGTCAGCAGGTCTTCAAACTTGCGCCCGAGAATCGGCGTTGAGCGGACAGCGAGTTCATTTAGTGTCGTACTGGATTCTGTCTTACTAGTGTCGACAGTTGGCGTAGCATTTATCGTCACAGTTTCCTGCACGCCGGAAACTTTCATTTGCAGTGGAAGGTTTAGAGAAGAACCGACGGTGACTTCTGCGTTCTCCACGACCAGTGTCGCGAATCCGGATTTTGTAATGGTGAGCGTATAGCGTCCGGGCGGAAGTTGAAGCGCAATGAAGCGCCCTTCTTCATCGGTTGACGCTGTTCGCGAAAAGTTAGTATCGATGTTTTTTAACTCGACGTTCGTGTCCGGGAGTGCCGCGCCATTAGCATCGATGACTGTGCCTTGGATCGTACCGGTTGTAATCTGGGTTTGTGCCTGGGTTGGGGAAGTGAATATCACTAATACAAACGCGCTGATAATGATTACCCTGCTTAGGGTCAGGGCCGCACGCAAAGCTCGTTGCATATGTATCTCCTATGAAGAGGGGTTGATCGGTTCGTGAAATCTTGTCCGGCTTTCGCTTGAGAGTAGTCTTGAAAATTTGGCCGATCTTAGGTGGTGCGTCAGCCACTGTCAATAAATTGTTTTGGACCAATTCGTTCTAGTTTTATTGGAGACTCAACGCTAATTCAGGTTGCAGCAGGGCCGCTTCCATCTTGTTTACAAAGCGACCTACATGCAGCCCATCCATTAGAGCATGGTGAACCTCGACTGACATGGGCAACTGCACGGTTTCACCAATCCGGGTGAATCTTCCGAAGGCAATCTTAGGTACGGAATCCTCGCGTCCCCAGTTCCGAGCATGAGAGAAACTTGTAAACGAGATCCAGGGTAGAGTTGTGAAATGAATCAAAGCATCGTGGTCGTCTCTCGGTAAAAATTCGCCATCTCCCGACCTGATCTCGTTGATTGTGCGGTCAGCTTTAGAACTAAAGATACGGAAATCGGAATCGTAATCAAAATACACGAAGGAGAAGGTGTCATTTGGGAGAAGCAAAGTGCTGCCTCCATGTATCACTTCGTGGATCACGACTCCATCTTTCCGGAGGCGATAGTGAAATTCCTGGATTTCGTTGGCGGCCTTAAGAGCGAGGTAATGGTAGGCGAGGAAAGAACTAAATCCCTCTCGTTTGCAAAGGGCGACTAGAACAGTTACGTCGAGCTGTACGCAAACGTTGAAGTATGGTTTGTCGAAGTGTCGAAAAAATTGGAAAACCTCGCGTCTAGGCCACGCGTCGAGGTCCAAGTAAGTTGCCATGTAACTGATTGTATGCGATCTAGTTCGGATTTCAGATTTCAGAATCGCAGACGTCAGATCTCGGATCTCAGAAATTGCAGATTACAGATCTCTGGTTTCAGGTTTGAGATCTGTGATCTGGAATCTGAGATCCTCAATTTGCCGCTTGGCCCGATCGATGAGGTGGTTATTATTTTCGTAAGAGTGCTGTGTGCTTTGATCACTGTCGGGCGGATATTGATGGTGGCTGTATGTGGGATATGCCTCCGTGCGCAGGTGAGCCAGCATATGATGGCCGCGACGTGAAGCTCGTTCATGTCTCAACGCTGTGATATCCAATGGCGCCACGACAATCCTTTCGCCCGGTCCCGGTGAAGCCTCAGCTAACAGGCGACCATCAAAGTCAACCACCTGACTCCCACCCGGCCATGAATATGGCGGATAGAATTTCAGGCGCGCACCCTGATTTGCAGCGACGACGTACGCAAGATTTTCGATGGCCCGCGCGCGGTTGATAACGGTCCACCAGGCCATTGGTTCGGTCGCTCCCCACGGATCCATATAGGCAGACACCCTGATGAGCACCTCCGCTCCGTTCATTACCAGCTGACGCATGGCTTCAGGAAACAACCAGTCGTAACAGATAGCACAACCAATGCGGCCGATGGGTGTGTCGGCTACAGGGAATAACTCCTCGTTGTAGTCGCTAAGGTCGTGCGGACTTGTGTGCACTTCATAAGGAATCCACGTGTTCACCTTCCGGTATTTGTAGAGGATTCCAGACGGACCAATCAAACAAGTCGTGTTGAAGACGTGGCCAGGCCATTTTGGATCTGTCTCCAACATCGTGCCGGTTTGAATGTAAATATCGTATTCGCGTGCCTTCGCTTCCAAACGCTCCGTGTGTTCATTTGGAATTTTTACCGCGAGCTTTTCAAGCAACTCAGCGACTGTGGGAAAGACAGGGGCTGCGTGCGCAAACTCGGGAAACACTACCAGCCGAACAGGAAGAAACGGCGCCGCACCCGCTACCGCGGAGTCGATCATCGAAAGCACACGATCTGTGTTCGCCTTCATGCCCTTCCGATCAATCGGATTTGGCATGTCGGTCTGACAGGCGGCGACGGAATAACGGATGTGATTCATAGAAGATTTCAGATCTCAGATTTCAGATCCCAGATTGACCTCTCAACTAAGCGGCAATCTGAAATCTGAGATCTTATATCCTAAATTCCCGTGTCGTAGACACGGGTCATCGGATGATACGTTTTCCAATCAAACCAATAGTCGAGTAATACCGTAACCTTCTTTAACTGTTGGCCGCTCATTTGCCCGCTGATTGCTTTGCCTGTGAAGTCCCACTCGCTGGCGGTCTCGGCGTCCACCAGAACCAGCTGCGTCGATCCTTTCTTGCTAAAGAACTCAAGCGTGTGCCCATCAACCACCCTCTCGAAAGCACGAACAGATTTGCCATCACTGCCGAGTACAACCACGATTGGAATACGGCCTAACTCATCGATGATCGGACTCTGCTTTGCGAGCGTTTCCATTGGATATGCTTTTGTGGCGCCTCCAGCAGTCACACCGACGACTAAGGTTCGCTGAGGAAGAGTCTTATCGTTGTTCCTCGAAGCAACAGGGACTCGAACCATTTTTTGCTCCCAATCAGCAGAAGCGTAGTCGCGTTGCGCAACGCTCGGATCTGGCTTTAGCACGCGTCCATTTTTTTGTTCCTGTTTCCACAGGCCGAACGTCAATTCGTCGTGATCAACTCCGCGAAGTCGTTGACCTTTTAATGGCCCAGCGATCGCTTCACCGGAAACCTGCTGCCACCACGTGCCTGTCTCTTCATCTCGCATGATGAAATTCTGGTTGTTAATTCCTGCCAGATGAAAGTGAAGCACTCGTCCATTTACTGTCGTTTCCCACACCAGACCGGTGTGACAGAGCGTTCAATAAGTGGCGACCAGTGGCGTCCCTCCAACAACGTCCTGAACCAGGTGGTGATACGCCATCAAGCGCACTGGATAAGCAACGGCTTCTCCTTTGTTGTTCACAGCGAGGACCATATCGCCATCGTTAACAAAACTTGCATCTTCTGGCGGCGCATAAGCAATGCTCGCATGTGGGCGAAACATCCATTCAAAGTGATTTTGTCGCGCCATCCAGGTTGCAGCGAAGAGTGGAATCGCGAGCACAACCAACACTGCCTTGCCAAACCATCGTGTGTGTCTCCACAACCAAACTGCCAGTAACAAGAACGTTACGGAGGCCACGATTGTGAGAACGGGCGACACGCGGCGCAATGCAAAAGATCGTTGAAGGTCGCGCACCGTTTGCGCTTTGAACGGTTGGATAATCCAGATCGGAATCATTACTACGATTAATCCGATCATTAGAACTACCAACAACGTCAACCAAACAGCTCTTCTTTTTGCTTTCGAACTTGTCGTTGCATCAGACATAGGATTCATTAAGATATGATAGCTTATAAATCTACCCTAATCAGGAAACAAAATATTCTATGTCGAAGCAGAAACGAGTTGGAGTGTTAACAGGCGGCGGTGATGCGCCTGGGTTGAACCCGGCAATAAAGGGATTGGTGTATCGAGGCTCCGAGCTTGGGTTGACGGTCATTGGGTTGTTTGACGGATGGAGGAGTTTGATAAATCCACTACCGGACAGTATGGAGCTTGATCGAGAAACGGTGCGTCGTTGGGATCGGGATGGCGGCACAAACCTGGGGTCGTCGCGTACTAATCCATTTAAGCAAGTTGGAGAGGACGGTAGTCCGAAAGATTCTTCAGCGGAAGTAGTTGAAAACTTCAAAACATTGGAGCTTGATGCAATCGTAGCCTGTGGCGGTGAAGACACACTTGGCGTCGCCGCAAGACTCAGCGAGAAGGGAGTGCCCATCGTTGGCGTTCCCAAGACAATTGATAAGGACCTGGCGGCAACCGACTACACGCTCGGGTTCGATACTGCGCTCAGGAATGTCACAGAGGTAATTGAACGCTCGCGCACGCCGGCCGGGTCACATGGTTGGGTTCAAATCGTTGAGGTGATGGGACGCCATGCTGGCCACCTGGCTTTATGGTCCGGACTCGCAGGCCAGGCCCACCTCATCCTGATTCCAGAGTGTCCTTTCCGGTACGAAAGAGTATTTCAGCTGTTGAGGGATCGTTTAGGTGAACCGCACAGTTTGAATAAAGGATTCTCGAGGCGTCCGCGTTATGCCGTGATTGTAGTTGCTGAAGGTGCGCGCGCTGAGGATGGCGAGATGGTGACGATCGATGATCGACACGATTCATTTGGACATGTGAGGCTTGGTGGAATCGGTGAGGTCATGGCTCGCAGAATTCAAAGCGAAACTCCTTACGAGGCGCGCGCGGTGATGTTAGGTCATCCACAACGTGGGGGTTCGCCGAGTCCAGTTGACCGGATCATGGGTTTGATCTTTGGTGCACGAGCAGCAGAGGCGGTAGCAGCTGGAGATTTCGGCAAGATGGTTTCAGCTCGCGGAGTCGCGCCTGCTAGCGAAATATCACTCGTCAATATTTCTTCAGTCGTTGGCACAATCAACACTGTCGATGTCGATCGTTACTACGATGCTGAGAGGTACCACTTCAAACACATCGGGATGTAGCGATTGCGATTGGGGGCGTGAACGCTCTGGCAGCTGAATCGATCTCTAATCTTAGTGCTGGGAGGCAGGCGTCCTCGCCTGCTGTTTACCACTAGCGTTACTAGCTGGCAATTAGCAGGCGAGGACGACTGCGCTCCCAGCCCGACGTCTACTCAAAGATGATTCGTTGCCTCACGTAATTCACCTACTCCAAGTTGAGTGGCCCTCACCATGCTCACGTAGTACACTAAGCCGCCCCGTACATTAAGCCAGCCCCAAATCCTACCTCTTAAGGGGAGCATAATCATGAGTTCCGTTTCGCAGCTTTCCGAATTAGAACGGCGAGCATCCAGCACTCCTATGATGGATGTGTTGATTCGAATTACGTTGATTGGCGCTCTGGCGATACTGTGCTACCAGATCTTTTCGCCGTTCCTGACGCTGACGTGCTGGTCAGTAATCCTGGCGGTTACGTTATATCCGTTTCATCAATGGCTCGCCCGCAGGCTCGGCAGGAAGCAATGGCTTGCCTCGACTATTTTGATAGTCGTCGGTCTTTTGTTGATCATAACTCCAGTGGCCTTGCTGTTGAATTCGTTTGCCGACTCCACTCGTCATTTCATCGGCGCAGTGCAGCAAAACACACTGCAAATTCCCCCGCCGCGAGAAGGAATTGCGAATTGGCCGTTGGTCGGCAAGAAGATCTATGGGGCTTGGTCAAAAGCTCATACCGACCTCCCCGGATTTGTGAAAAGCATGCAGCCTAAGATTGGGGATCTGGCCCAGAGAGCGCTCGTTATGGTCGCGAGCATTGGCAAGGGCTTGTTGCTGTTCCTGGCCTCATTTATCGTCGCCGGCATCCTGATGGCATACGGCGAACCAGCTGCGGGTGCCAGTCGAGGAATCTTCGTTCGTGTCGCCGGCGCCGAAAGGGGCGAGGCCCTCTTCAAACTCACAACGTCAACCATCCGCGCTGTCGCGTCCGGCGTTATTGGCGTTGCCTTTATTCAGGCAATACTCGTCGGGTTGGCGCTGGTGCTCGCCGGCGTACCGGCGGCGGGCGTTTTAGCGGTCATTGTTCTAGTTCTGGCTATTGCACAATTGCCCGCCGTGATTGTCACCCTTCCGGCCATCATTTACATCTGGTCGAGCGGTAATTACAGCACCGGGGCGGCGATCACTCATACCATCATCCTGCTGGTGGTTGGCCTTGCGGACAACGTTTTGAAACCGTTAATGCTCGGTCGTGGCGTTGACGTACCAATGCCGGTGATGCTGCTTGGCGCGTTAGGCGGCATGGCGACCGGCGGGATCTTAGGAATGTTTGTAGGGGCGACGTTGTTCGCGCTTGGGCATCAGATCTTTATGGGTTGGGTCACCGATAATCCAGAATCGGATCCGGCAGTATTGCCAAACGAATCTGCTGCAGTGGCCCATGCAGCGTCAAAAACTTAAGAGGCTCTTGCAAAGTTCGGCGGCTAACCTAAGTTGAAAATGGCGGTGAATCCATGACACTAAGAATAGGAGTTCATCCAATCTTACTGATGCTTTGTCTGGTAATCTCAACGTTCTCTCAACAGGATAACAAACGCACCGAATCGAAGTTTCCGCAGGGTGATTGGTCTCTTACGCATCCGGTTATCTCACAATTAGGGATAGCTGATGCTCCAGCTCGAATCATCAGTATTACCGGTGACGCAGGTAAAGGACTTACCATCACCAAAGTTGGCTTGCAGAATAATTCTGCGAAGACGATTTCCGCCGTCAAGTTTCGTTGGTTCTTGTTCAGACAAGATGCTCCAAAGAAAATCTTGAACAAGGGAGAGACCCCGGTCATGGGATTGGAAGACCTTCCAGCGGGCATCGAACAAGTGGTTGAGTATCCAATCGTGACTTTTGCCAGTATTTACCAACCCTTTGTTAAAGATAATAAGCTCACGGGAAAATTTGTTATTGAAGTGGCTGTAAGTGAAATCCAATACGCTGGGGGCTCGTCCTGGAAGAGAGGTGAATAGTCGAACGGCAAGTATTATTTTAAGCGCCGCCGAATAAGTTGCTTGCTTGCAGCGGACTCGCCGGTGAGTAGCCTTTATTCGTAGTTACGTGGGCGAGCCGCTCAAGAGTAGCGTTGGATTTTGCCCGAGGCTCTTGAGATCGTTGCCTCACTTTTCAGGTTTTGTTGAGGGCGAGGGCGTCGGCGATGGACTCGGTGCGAGCACAAAAACAATTGGCGCCGATGTAGTCACGCCTTTGCCCTCCTGAATAACGATTGACTGATTTGGCTTGAGATTGGAAACCGAATCTTTACCTCCGCCGGGCCAGCTTACATCCACAGTAAGAGTCATAGTCTCGTCTGGCGTGCCCAAACCGAAAACAAGCGGTAATTCACTTTGTGATGCGTAACTGGAGCCGGTACGAACCATCATCTGTTCCTTCGTGCCCTTTGATGTCTTAACGGTAACTGTTGCGCCGATGCCGTCGCGATTCGCTTTGCTTCCTACTAGCTTCACTCTCAGAAGATTATTCTGATTTGCATTGTCGTTGCGTAGTAGACGCACCGGACCGTTGTTGGCAGTAATCAGTAGATCCAGGTCACCATCGTTGTCGAAGTCGCCGTAAGCTGCACCGCGCCCAACAATCGAACGTTGCATTGCTTTACCAAGCTTTGCCGTTACTTCTTCAAACTTCTTCTTGCCTTTGTTGTGGAAGACGTGTGGTGGTTGGGCGTACTTCACATTCGGTTGAACTACCGCGATATCGTCTGACACGTGCCCGTTTGCTGCGAAGATATCAAGCAGTCCATCCAGGTCGTAGTCAAAGAAGAACGTCGCAAACGTCAAACTCTGTGCGGACAGCTTGCCGATGCCGGAACTTGCCGCTTCGTCAGTGAACAGTCCTGAACCATCGTTGTGATAGAGCGCCATACTCTCGTTTGTGAAGTTTCCGATGATGACGCTTGGTCTTCCGGAACCATCGTAGTCCGCTGCGTCGACGCCCATTCCGGCTCGTGCGGTGCCGGCCGCGCTGAACGCAACACCGGCGGCAATACCTTCATCTGTGAAAGTGCCATTCTTGTTGTTGTGATAAAGCTTGTTAGGTTCAGTGTCATTTGCCACGAACAAATCAAGCCAGCCGTCGCTGTCGTAATCCAGCAAAGCTATCCCAAGGGTCTTGCCAGTAGGATCTTCGACTCCAGCTTTTTTAGTTACGTTTTCAAACGTTCCGTTTCCACGGTTGTGATAGAGCGTCGCACTCTGGCCTTTGTAAGATTGCGGTGTGCAGTACGACTTGTTTTTGTTATCTAGAGAGCAATAGATGTCTTTCTCCACGCTCCAGTCGACGTAGTTACCTACGAAGAGATCAAGTCTGCCGTCATTGTCATAGTCGAACCATACGGCGCTAGTCGAAAATCCTGGATCTCCCACTCCAGCTCGAGCAGTTACGTCAACAAACTTTCCTCCACCAAGATTACGAAATAGATGATTTGGTCCGACGCACGTTATGTAGATATCGTCGTTTCCGTCGTTGTCGTAATCACCGACGGCCACACCAATCCCGTACATCTCGACAGCGAGCCCTGCCTGGCCGGTGACGTTAGTGAACGTGCCATCTTTGTTGTTGTGATAGAGAGCAAGAAACGACTTCGCACCTTTCTGTTCCGGCCAGTTCATCGAGTTCACAAGCAGAATGTCTTGCCAGCCGTCGTTGTCGTAATCGATGAAGGCGCATCCAGCACCAATCGTTTCAGGTAAGTACTTCTTACCGAACGCCCCACTGTTGTGTTTGAAGTGAATGCCGGCCTGTGAAGTTACGTCTGTAAACTCAATCGGTCCTGATGGACGCGGAGGGGTTGGACTCGCGCTTGGAGAAGGTGATGGTGTTACCGCCGCTTCTGTTTGTTGCGCGGTGATGGGGGCTTCGGTTTTTTTACAGGACGTCAGGATCGAAATTGTAGCAATGAATATAAGTGCCAGGATTATTCGCATCAGAGAACTAAAGACTCCAGGTTTATTAAGCACGAACAGTTTTATTCTTTTTCGATTCCCACCAAATCTCGATCAGATTCGCTGTGGGTCCCACGATAAACAACGCATAGAACGGTGCGTACACCACCTGCATTAAACGCAGGATGAACTCAGCGAAGGCCAGCAGGAAAGCGACGATGCACTGTCCAAGCTTCGTCTTCACTGTTGTCTTCGGATCCGTGATCATGAAGAACACAAACAGCTGATACATCGGACCAGTAATCGGTGCGACCTCCGAGGCCCACGGATCGCCAGTCATCCAGCTGCGAAGAAACGCAAACACAAAAAAAGAAATAACGTAGGTGGCGCTGATGTGAAAACGGCGAGCTCGATAAATGATCAACGAACCCAAAATCCAAATCACGAGCATGGGCCCGATGAAGTTGCCCCATTGAATGCTGAGACCTGCAACGGTTTCCGCGCCTAAAAAGAACAGTACCGACAGACCAAAATTCGAAGGGTTCCAGATGTGCCGGCCCTTAATTCTCAACACGTACTTCGACGTGATTGAGACAGCGCTGCACAATGCGAAGGGCCAGTACGCAGGTGAGCGAACAAGTATTCCCACGCTGATGCCGCTGATATATGCGCTCGCCAGGTTCAGCCACTTTCCGTAAAAAATTCTGCCGAGGATCAACTCAGTCACTAGTGCCGTGCCGATGGCCAGCGCCGTCTTCGGGTAACTCTCTAGGATGCCGTACGACAGGTGACCGACGAGCAGAATAAACGTGATAAAAAGCGGAGCAATATACCGATTGTCCAGACGAAATCTTGGCTTGCGGAGTTCTGCTACTGCCACCGTGTTACTTGTCGATTCGCTCACGCAGACTCCTTCACTTTGTTGACTTGTCCTATGGTTGGATTATCAATTGTTTGAGTTCGTCCCGAGGTCCAACGTATCTCCACCTTTTCGATACGTGGATTTTGTCCAAGTCCAAAATGCAGTCGGCGCTGGTTCTGAGCGCAGAAGCCACTGCCCCCGCCAACAGTTTGAACTTGCTGCTTACCATTCCAGAACAATTTAACTTCCGCTCCAATCGCGCTCCGGTTTCCCCTGCCTCCTTCGAGTTCGAAGTCAATCCACTTGTTTTGCGGAGAAGCGGTGTTCTTATAAACAAGGAGTGGACCTCTTTGATTGGCGACAACTACATCGAGCACGCCACGATTCCACAAATCCACCAACGCCACGGAACGACCATCGTAGTTGTCGCCGACGCCAACCGCGGTCGCTACGTTAGCAAACTTGCCCGCGCCATCGTTCAGCCAAACGCGTTTTTGCTGGTAACCCGACAAACTGCGCCCTTCCATTGGCGGCCAATTCGCCGCATCCGAAATTATGGCGCTGTTACCGCCAGTAATTTTGGAGAAGTCGTACCAGTAGTTTTTGTTTCGATCTGCGGACACGTACCCATTCACGAGATACAGGTCCTGGTTGCCGTCGTTGTTCAGATCACCGAACTGGCCTCCAAAACTCCAGCCACCGATTTCCACGTCCATATCGCGTGCAAGGTTTTCAAACTGAAGGCTGTCGCCCGACGTTCCTTCCTTCGGCATCCAAAGATTGTTTCCCTGGATCAATACTCCTTCTTCAGAAATGTTCGACACGTAGATTGAATATTTTCCGTTGTTCAGAACATCTCCAATCGCGGCATTCATTCCACTCTTTGGCGAAAAGCCAACACCGGCTTGTTTACCGACTTCGTGAAATTGTTTTCCGTCATTGAAATAGAGTTCAGAGATACCGTAGTCGTTAGCAATGAAAAGATCCTGATGTCCCGTGCCGCGCAGATCTGCGGCAACCGCTGCAAGTGCCCAGCGCCTGGTGTCGATTCCAAGTTTCTGACTAACTTCTTCAAATGATCCGTTGCCAAGATTATGGAAGAGATACTTCCGACCACCGTTTTGAGCGTACTCAAAACTTTCAGGCATCATGCGTGTGTTCTTCAAATGCCAAAGGTCAACGTCTTCCGAGTAGTACCCACCAAGAAATAAATCCAGTTTGCCGTCGGAGTCGTAGTCGAACCACAACGCCGTGTTGGCATTTACCCACGATGGCAATTTGGCTTGATCAGTTACGTTCGTGAATTTCTTGCCAGCGTCGTTGTGGAACAGTTCCGGCTTTCCCCACTTGTAAAGAAACAGATCTTCGTAGCCGTCGTTGTCGTAGTCACCCCAAACTGCACCCATAGAAACGCCTGTCGCAGCCTGGTTGACATCAGCGAGACCTACTTCGCCGGCGACATCTTTGAAAGTCCCATCGTGCTGATTATGAAACAGTGCATTCTTGCTGCCTTCACCGCTGTTCGTCACGTAAATGTCGGGCCAGCCGTCTCGATCAAAGTCGACAATCGAAACTGCCGCTCCCATGGATGCAACCTGCGGCATGATGTGATCGAGTTTGTGATCCAGCGTCGGAGCCTGGTGGACAAAATTGATTCCCGCAGCTTTCGAAACCTCCTCGAAGTGAAGTCCGTAGCGGGAAATTGCTGATTGAACATCCGCAGTAGCCATCGCTTTTTCACGTCGAGCAGACAATCGTCTGAGTACCACAGGGATGGCTATCAATCCTACAAAGACGATAATGAGAATAACTTTAGCAATGCGTTTGAAAGACATGAATTAGTTTCGTGTACGTAATGATCTTACAAAGCTTTCGGGAGTAACGTAGCGTGTGTGATAAGTCTGCCAATCGTCTGGATACTTCTTATAAACCCACTCGTCTTCCAACCTGGTCGGCGTCGTCGTGTACTCACGTTTTTCGTGATACGGCAAAGGCAAGACAGTTTTTGAAAACGTAGAGTTGTAGTCACCATCTTTGATCCAGCCGTCACCAATGATCAGGTAATCGCGGACCCAACCGGCAGCAGGTGCCGGTTGTTCGGGAAAGCGGAACGACATCTCGTCTCCTGAGTTCATGATCACATAGCGATCATCAATCTTAGCGAGCAGTTCTCTAACGTCTCCAAATCGAGTGTAGTATCCAATCAGATCTCGCCAAATTTGTTTTGAGCCTGACAGCCTGTTGTAATCGGGCACTTCTGGAGACGAGTCGTTGGATTGGTTAATAACTGAGTAACCGCGAAAATGTAAATCAGCGACGCCTGGATTCAGGCGTGCGGTTTTTAGTTCAGTGTTCGGCTGTCCCTGCGCCCACTCTATGCAGTCCCAGTAGACTTCCAGAGTTGTCCGCAGGCGAACGCGATGGGGAGTGCCGGGTCGAAAGACATTTGTTAGATCAATCAAACTTATCTTCTTGCGTCCGGCGGGAAATCCCAGGTTCGGTTGAGCAACAACCCAGCCTCCATGTCCATCAGGTACTTCGAGACTCAAAGGTTTGGCCGGAGTGTTGTCGCCCTGGCTGATCGCGACATTGACAGACGAATCCGTCGGATGCATCCAACCTTGCGCGATAAGATAAAGAGGCTTGCCTACAGGTAGTTCGTCACCCAGATCAACCTCGACGTAGTGGTCGCGTGTCACACCCTGGTGACGACCACGTCCAAACGTGTCGAGATAGTTTTCGTCGAGACTCGAAACTACATCTGTGACTTCCTTACCAGTGTCGTCCCAGGCATGGGCAATTTTGTGAGGCGTTGACACTGTGGTGATTGCGAGTTTTGCGGGTGGAATGACGAAGCGTTCATCAACAAAGACATCGGTTCCGACGGGATGATCAACTACCATCAGATCAAGCTGATCGTAATAATAGGTCTCCCAAAGTTCGGCGGTTATTCGCAGGTCGTAATAACCGTCTCTTGGTTTGAGTTGATCACCTCGAATCTTGTACCACTCCTCTGTGGCTTCAACTCTGGCTGTGCCCAGAGTATTGATTCGCAAACCAATTGCGGAACTCCAGGGCACAGCATCCTTAACGAACTTCATCTCTTTGCCATCGAAGGCGAAAAGAAATGGACACGAGCCTTTTAGTCGCTGCTCTGCAAGGATTGTTTGATCTGCCTTTGTCTCAAACTCTGCCCGAACAGCTCCGTTAGGCCAAACAATACGAACTACATCTGCTCCGGTTTGTTCACCCAGACCGAAGTGAACTAAGGGTCCAGTTACAAGTTGCTTCTGTACAAGTAGGCCTGATCGGATCTCCATTTCGCCGCCGATACCAAAGCTGTTAATGCGCTGATCGCCGACTGCCTTCGCAGCTCGTGGACGAATGACTTGCCAGTGATAGTTCTTTGTACCGTGATTCAGCTTTTCAACTGCCTCTCCATTTTTTGTGATCGAAAGTAGATCGAGTCGGCCGTCGGTATTGACGTCAGCGACTCCACAGATGACGTCTGTGCCTAAGATGGACTGGTTCGGAAGTACTTTGAGTTTGCCGTCTTTGTCGCCTAACCACGCAAGCGCTTCCTCGCTATCTTTGGAGTCGATGCTCTGGCCGAAGCTGAGAAGTAGATCGTTGGCTCCGTTGTTATCTAAATCGATGACTTTGAGGTGGACGTCTCTGCTTGCGTACTGCGCGGCATTATCAAGGGAGGCAATCTGGGAAACGTTCCAGCGTTCTTCATCTACGTCTGAGATCCCGACAATGGATCCGTTGTCCTGTAAGGCGATGAGATCTAAAACACCGTCCTGGTTCGTGTCTGCCGTGCCGATGGCTCTAACCGTACTTAACTCGGATGGCAACAGACGCTCCCGGAATTGTCCGCTTCGCTCGTTGCTGAAGATGTGCAAGTGATGGCCGACTTTATTTGAGTCATCATTGTCGACTAATGCCGCATCAGGATCTCCATCGCCATCGATATCAGCCCACACAAAATCGCGAAGTCCAACTACTCCGGCGAACGGATGGATTTCAACAAACGTTCCGTCGCCGTTGTTGCGCAACACCGTTGGAGGTTGATTTTCGCTGCTCACTACAATGTCCAAGTCGCCGTCGGCATCGATGTCGGCGGCCCAGGTTCCTTCGTAACGAGCATTCAGCACGGACGTGGGTAGTTTCGTCTGCGCAGTAACATCTACGAATTTCGTGCCCACATCTTGTTTGAGTAGGCGCAGGCCCCCTGCACCTGCGAGCACCAGATCAGTTTTGAAGTCGTAATTGAAATCGAGTGGTGTGATGCTGTTTGCGTGTGGAGACGTAGATTCCGCACCACCTGGAAACGGGTAATGGTCGTTCCCGATCTGGATCTCGTGGTCGTTTGCCAGTACCAGTGTCTGTGTACCTTCACCATCAAGTGAAACAGGCTCAACCCATGTCCATTTGGCTGAACCACTATTAGGAATCGGTTGCTGATCGAACTTTATTTCCGTGTCGGCTGGTGCTAACTCAAATGTCGGCGACTCCATTCGCAGCAATGACGTGAAAGGCTGTGCTTCTTCACCTGGTGCGGGTTTGATCGCAGCCAGGTCGCGACGGTATTCCGGAACACGCACCAGCACGTTGCGCAAGAATGTAATTCGAACTGCCGTGGCGGCTGGGTCGGAGCCGTTCGCTGCGGTTTGCACGGCGGACATCTGCTGCTGAACTTCGCTGGGCCAGTTTGGAGCCCGTGCTGCTAGTTTGCTGACAGTTGCTTGCAGTGTTTGTGTGTCACCGCGTTTAGCTGCGATGCGGCCCAACTCGACCAGCACGGCAACGTTGTTTGGTTGAGCGTCCAGCAGCTTTTGAATAAGTGACTGAAACTCCGCGAGACTATTCTCGGTATTGAGTCGCTCGGTCTCCTCGGCAAGTTTATACGTGGCAATTAGATTTTTGTCGTTAAGCTCCAGTGCCTTCTTCAAGGCAGCAATCGCTTGATCCGAATGGCCACGACTGCTTTCGAGTAATCCAATCAGGTATTGAATCTGATCGTTATCGCTGGCAAGTGAACGTGCGTGCTCGAGGCGTTCCGCGGCGACATCGTAGTTTCGCTGACGTAAGGCAAGCACACCCCAATTTCCCCAGGCTGCCGGCTCTTCTGGGACAAGCTGGGTAAGAGTCGCAAGTTTTGCGTCGGC
Source organism: Pyrinomonadaceae bacterium (assembly GCA_035257465.1). Taxonomy (GTDB): domain Bacteria; phylum Acidobacteriota; class Blastocatellia; order Pyrinomonadales; family Pyrinomonadaceae; genus PSRF01. The sequence continues at coordinate 18,261 of DATEXA010000340.1, forward strand.
CCGAACGTCATCTCCAACTTGCAAAGCCGCAAGACTGACGTAAAAAGTTCTAACGGCTTCGTTGTATTCTTTCGAGGGTTTCTTTGGAAGGTTATTCGTCTGGCGACAGGCCGAGGCTGCGCAAACAAGCACTAAACCGAGCACAATAAGAGCTTGATAGTTTAGTCTTGTATTCAGTTTCATATTTGATTTCTGAATACGCGATTTACCAGGAGGACTTTCGAAGAAAATGAACGACCACGACCGCGTAGTGTCAGCTTGTGCGGCACAAGATAGCATATGCCAACATTCTACAAGTGCAACCTCAGGTTGAGAGTGACCTCAAACTAAAGATTGATTGCATCGTGGAGTAGACTCAGAGAACAAGATCCGCAGATTACGCCGATTACGCAGATTACTCTGAAAAGATATGTACTGCCCGTCCGTTCGAAAGTGAATCTGCGTAATCTGCGGATGACACTTCTTAACACCAACTCAAGGAGAACCCTATCAATGTCGACTGACGAAATTCTCGCAAACCAACGCACAATCATCGCTAACCAGGAAAAAATTCAGTCCAACCAGGAAAAGCTGGATCGCATGCTCTCGAATCAAGAGAAGATCATCAACAATCAAACAGCGATACTTGATAACCAATCCAAGTTAGAGAGTGTGATGGAGAATCAGAAACGTATTTTGGCCAATCAGGAAGAAATTATTTCGCGACTGACTAAGTAGATTGGCCGATAAGTTCCGTTCGATCGATTGATCGGCCTGAGCAGGGGATTCTTCTCTGTGCAACCTCTGTGTTCTCTGTGCCTCTGTGGTTAAACTAATACAGCTTCCTCACCACGGAGGCACTGAGAACACAGAGATTGCACAGAGAAAAACCTAAACATGTGGGATTCAATAGACAACCTTGAAGTCGCACGAGCGTTTTGTAAGCGGCGCTAAAGCATATCGGACATCTGCACGTGATTGGAAAACCTGTTTCGTCCAAAGGGCGTATCCTGCCATTTGTTGTCCTGTTCATTGCGCTACTGATCTGGACTATCATTTCGTTATTGCGGGTTTTTCCCGAGTCGGTCTTTCCGTCTCCGTTGGCTGTCGCGAAAGGTTTTCTCGAAGAGCTCCGCACAGGACGTCTCATTGACGACATAGTCGCTTCGCTGTTTCGCGTAACAACCGGCTTCGGGCTTGCGGTGTTGTTCGGTATCCCAGTAGGTCTGTGGCTGGGGAATCACGCGCGCGCACGCACCGCATTCCTTCCACTCGTAAACTTTTTTCGCAGCTTGTCACCACTGGCATGGATTCCGTTCGCCATCCTCTGGTTTGGTATCGGCGACTTGCCAACGGTGTTTCTGATCTTCATGGCCTCGTTCTTTCCGTTGGTGTTGGCGACGGTGGCTGCAGTGGCAAACATTCCTTCAGTCTATTTCCGAGTTGCCCGTGATTATCGTTTCAGCCACAGGGAAATGCTGTTGAACGTTACTCTGCCGGCGGTTGCACCTCAGGTAATTACGTCTTTGAGAGTGACTGCCGGACTCGCATGGTTAGTCGTAGTTGCTGCGGAAATGATTGCGGGTCGCGCCGGTTTAGGCTTTGCGATTTGGGACGCGCGAAATGGTTTGCGAATGGATCTGCTTGTTTGCGGGATGATTGTGATCGGAGTGATTGGAATTATCCTCGACCGCATCCTGCTTCAATTAACAAAGATACCGAGTGTGAGGTGGGGCTATGAACGATAAGCCCCTGATTGTTGATAATGTCTCGTTGAGTTTTGGTTCAGTTGAGGTCTTTCAGCGAATCTCCCTGTCAATCGATCGAAGAGAGTTTGTCGCGGTCGTTGGGCCATCAGGGTGCGGCAAGACGACACTGCTGAATCTGTTTTCACAGTTCATCAAACCCGACTCTGGACGAGTGACGTGCACCGAACGCGTGCGCATGGTTTACCAGACCGATAGTCTGTTTCCCTGGCAAACGGTTCGTGAAAACATCGAACTGGGACTGAGAAATCTGACAGATCAGTCTGAGCGAACACGACAGCTCGACGAGATGCTGAAGCTCATCAAGCTGGAGGGTTTTGCTAACCACTATCCGCATCAACTCTCGGGAGGTATGCGACAGCGTGTCGAACTGGCTCGAGCATTGATTGGTGACTCTGACATTCTACTGTTGGATGAGCCATTTTCATCGCTGGATTATCTCACACGGATACGTATGCGAAATGAGTTGGCACGAATGCTCGATCAGTTGCCGCAAACAGTGGTATTGGTTACCCACGACATAGAGGAAGCCGCGCAGCTTGCTGACAGAATAATTGTGCTCTCAGATCGACCGGCGCGAATCTGCTCAGAGTTTTATGTCGAGCTTGCGCGACCGCGCGAACTGACGCACCCGACCGTTGTGACAACGGTGCACGAGATACTCGCGGAGTTGGGATTGGAACACGAAGGACGGCAGGCTGAAACAAACGATCAGGTAAGGGAACAAATCGTCAGGTAGTGATGTGGAGGTAAAACATGTTTCGTTCTCCTATTAGTCGCTGGATTGCCGGATCAGTTTTAGTGATCGCGGTCCTGGCGTTCGTTCGATTTAAGCCGTGGCGTTTGATGTCACGCCAGAGTGCCCAGCAACAAGTGGCACGCACTGAACTGAAAGTCGGTTTCCTGCCAGTTACGTGTCACCTCACCTGCCCGGTAACGGATTACGCAACACGAACCAGCACGATGACCCACTTCGAGTCACAGCGATTCACAGATTTTCCGACAGTGGTTGAGTCAATTAAGAGCGGCAGACTTGACGCAACGTTCATGATCGCGCCGCTGGCGATGAAGTTAAGAGAACAAGGTGTGCCCGTGAAAATTTGTTACCTGGGCCATCGTGACGGTTCGACCGTTATTGTGAGAAAGGATCTTCCAGCCCAGAGTCTGCGCGATCTAAAAGGCAAGACATTCGCGATACCAAGCAAGTACAGCAACCAGTATCTGGTTATCCGGAAATTGATGGAAGAACAGGGTGTCAAACCGGACGAAATAAAGTTCGTGGAACTACCCCCTCCCGACATGCCGGGCGCACTTGCGGCAAAAGCGATCGATGCATACTTCGTTGGCGAGCCGCATGCAGCTAAAGCGGAGTTGGATGGCAGCGGCAGAGTTTTGTATCACGCCAAGGACATTTGGCCGCACTTTATCTCGTGCGTTCTGGTTGTTACAGAGAAGTTGATTAAAGAGCGGCCAGAGGTTGTTCGCGATCTTGTGCGGGGAATTGCAGAGAATGGCGAGTGGGCCGAGACCCATCGCATCGAAGCTGCCAAAGTGGTCTCACCGTATTTTCGACAGGATGAGAAACTCGTGCGCTACGTTCTGACGCAGCCACCTAATCGGGTGAGCTATCGAATGTTGACCCCTACAGACGAAGACTTGCAAAAGATTGAAGACATGGCACTCAAGGCTGGAGTGCTGACGAAAGCGATAAGTATGAGTGATTTGATCGATCGCGAGTTTATTCCAAAGGATATTAAGGCCGCGAATATTGATGTCGGGCAGTAGGCTATCATCCGCAGATTACGCAGATTGCGCCGATTTTATTTCTGAAAAAGAGTACTAGACAACCCGTTCTGTAGTGAATCTGCGAAGCAATGGTGAACCTTCTTCATATTTGAGCAAAGTTTTGACTTAACATAACGATCCACTAAATCACACGAATTATCACGAAACAAAAATCCGCGACACTTGATTTGGTGTTGTTTCGTGTGGGTTCGTGGATCTTTAGTTTTGGTTGCGGTTCTGCTGCGCTGAGTAATTTGTGTAATCTGCAGATGTCATTCTTAGTTTTTCACACAATGAGTAAGTTAATAATCCCAACCGCAGTTCTATTTTTGATGCTGATTACTGCTTGCCTCTATGCACCATTTACCTTCGTCTCTTCGGCAGCTCTCCAAAACCCAGCACCGCAACCTTCACGTGAAGACGCGTACCGCGCCAACAATCTCGGCGTAGCGCTGCTCGAACAGTTCAAGTACAAGGACGGCGCTGATGCTTTCAAGCGAGCACTGCAAATCGATCCGAAACTAGCACTTGCGAAAATCAACCTCGCAATTGCTCTTTACAACGAACCTGACTTACCGGCGTCGCAACGTGAAGCACAAGCGGCAATCGCGCTCGCGCCAAACGCACCCCAGCCCCACTACATTCTCGGTTTGATCGCAAAATCGCAGGCTCGCATGGAAGAGGCAATTGGCCCGTTCCTACAGGTCTTGAAGATTGATCCAAACGATGTCGGCGCCAACGTAAACCTTGGGCAGATCTACTCGCAGCAACGAAAGTATCCGGAAGCAATTGCCGTCTTTCGCACGGCACTAGCTGCTGAACCATACAACTCAACTGCGCTGTACAACCTGGGCACCACTCTAATTCGCGCCGGACAACGCGAAGAAGGTCAGAAAGTTATTCAGCGCTTCCAGGAGTTTCGGACACGCGGGAGTGGTTCGTCGCTGGGTAACAACTATCTCGATCAAGGTCGATACGCTGATGCTGTGGCGTCGACTGGCGCGGAACCTGAGCTGGTCGATCGAACGCCACCTTCAATCTCGTTCAGTGATGCTACGGCCGCTGTATTCGGCAATGCGAAACCGGAAACTAAAGACGTCACGTCTTCAATGCTGGGTGCGAGGTTTCGTAGTAACGAATTAAATGATCTGAAGAGGAAGTCAATTGTCACGTCGCTGGGCGGCAGCGCTACGTGGTTTGATCTTGATGGCGACGGTGACCTCGACTTGTTTTGGGTCTCTGCAACTGAACAACATCTTTACCGGAATGACGGCGGCAAACTCACTGATGTAACCGCAGCCTCGGGCGCGTTAGCCAAAGCCAGCGGGCTAAATGTCGGCGCTGTTGCGGGTGACTATGACAACGACGGACGAACGGATCTTTTTCTCGTGCGCGATGGTGGTTTCGCTCTGTATCACAACGACGGGGCAGGAAAATTCTCTGATGTCACTGCTACCGCCGGTCTGCCGCCATATCCATTTCTGCCCGGCTCAGTAGCTTTCGTTGACATTGATCATGATGGTGACCTGGATCTTTTTATCGGCGGCCTCGTCGATCTCACAAAGACTCCTAAAGTCGAAGAGCCGATTTTCCCAAACGATTTCGACGGGGCGCCAAACATGTTGCTGCGTAACGACGGCAACGGGAAGTTTACGGATATCACGTCGGCTGCAAAGGTAAATGACCTCGGGCACGTCGTGTCGATCATTCCAACAGATTTCAACAATCGGCGTGACATCGATCTCTTCGTCGCCAGTTATGGCAAAGCGCCTGCGCTCTTTAGTAATCAACGCGACGGCACCTTTCGCAACGTCGCCAGTGAAGTTGGTTTGCCCGCAGCAGGTAATTGGAGTTGTGCCGCCGCCGGTGACCTCAACAAGGATGGATACACCGACTTCTTTCTGGGGCGTGCAGATGGTCCGGGCGTCTTCGCGATGAGTGATGGTCATGAAAAATTTAAGATTGCGAACGCGTTAGACTCGTCGGCACAAGCACGCGCTGCACAGTTTGTGGACTATGACAACGATGGATTGCTCGACTGCGTTGTCTTAACTGATAGCGGTGTTCACGTGCTTCGTAACCTCGGCAACGGTTGGGACGACGTGACGACTCGTGCCATTGGTGCGGAACTCGGCGCAGAGAAATTGAGTGGCTCACGACTCTTTGCTTCTGTCGATCTGGATAACGACGGAAACGAGGACTTCATCGCTCTCACGTCCTCTGGTCAACTTCGCGTTGCACACAATTCCGGTGGCAACGGCAACCATGCCCTTCGCGCAACTCTCACCGGGAAGGTGAGCAATCTGAGCGGCCTTGGTTCAAAGCTCGAAGCACGCGCGGGCAGTCTCGTGCAGAAACTCGAGAGTTATTCCGCCTGGCCCTCACCTGCTCCTGCAGATCTTACATTTGGTCTGGGTAAGCGCGACGCGGTTGACGCTGTGAGAATTCTTTGGCCCGCGGGAATCGTTCAAGCTGAAACCGAGATTCCGAAGAGCAAGTCGTCGTTGTTTACACTGAATGTCACTGAACTCGATCGCAAGCCATCATCGTGTCCGTTCCTTTACACATGGAACGGTGAACGCTTTGAGTTCATCACTGACTTCATGGGCGGCGGTGAGATGGGTTATCTGGAAGAACCAGGTCGTCACAATAAGCCGGACCCGGTTGAGTATGTGCGAATCCGCAGTGATCAGTTAAAGGAACGAAACGGGCATTACGAATTGCGTGTGACGAATGAATTGGAAGAGACGTTGTTCGCAGATCAGTTTCAATTGATTGCGGTCGATCATCCGGACGACGTTGAGGTCTATCCAAACGAAGGCATGAGTGATCCTCCGAAACCTTATAAGTTGTTTACAACACGCGGCGCTCATCCTCCGCTGTCCGCGGTCGATAATCATGGCGCCGATGTGTTGGATCGAATCGCTAAACTCGATCGACGCTATCCGGACGATTTCAAATTGGATCGGATTCGTGGTTATGCGGAGCTTCATACGTTGACGATGACATTGGCAGATTCGAGTTTGTCCAGTCGGAGTCATGCCGACAGTAACCGGACGTTGTTAATGCTTACCGGTTGGACTGACTATGCGTGGTCGAGTGACAACGTTGCTGCCTCGCAGGGAAGTAAAGAAATGATGCTTCCCGCGGTACAGGTTAAAGACGAGCACGGCCAATGGCAGACGATAATCGAAGACATCGGGATTCCGGTGGGCCGACCGCAGACAGTAACAGTGGATCTAACCGGTAAGTTTCTTAGTTCGAATCGCGAAGTTCGGATTGTTACCAACATGCGCATCTACTGGGACCAGATCCTCGTAGACACTTCTGACGGCAGGGCTCAAACAACTACGACGACGCTCGATCCTCAACAGGCGAACCTTCGCTGGCGTGGCTTTTCGAACGAGGTTAGTCCCGATGGACGTGAGCCATTTGGTTACGATTACCAAAAGGTGTCGTTGACATCGCCGTGGAAAGTTATGACTGGCCGGTACACACGTGAAGGCGACGTTAGAGAATTGCTGACCCGGTCGGATGATATGTTCGTCATAGCTAAACCTGGTGATGACATCAGTCTCAGCTTCGATGCACGTCGGTTACCACCTCTGCGTCGCGGTTGGAGTCGAACGTTCCTGTTGGACTCTGATGGTTTCAGTAAAGAGATGGATATCAATTCCGCAAGTCCGGATCAGGTTGGGCCACTGCCGTTTCATGGAATGTCGAAATATCCTTATTCGGCGCCGGAGGCATATCCGCTAACTTCTGAACGCCAAAAGTATATGGAGCGATACAACACGCGTTTAGTTACGACTAATGTTGCTTCAATCGATTGTGAATTGTTTCTGCGGTCCGGGAACGGTCGGTAGTCTTGGTTGTGAGGACTCAATGAGCGCGAGCAGGAAGTCCATTTAGAATCCCGGCAATCTCCTGCGGGATTGGCACGCCGTTCATTTCGTAAAAATCCTTAACCGCGTGCAGTGCGCTGTGAGACTCCGGCACGCTCTGAAGCTCTTTGTGTTGGTGAATTGCAAGCACGGCAGGAACGAGATTGGCTTCGGCCCGTTTCTGAAGGTCATCCTGCCGATGAGCCCGCAACTCCGTAGCAATGAACGCTTGCTCCATCGCGCCAGTGGTGACACATTGAGCCCACAATCGTTGGTTAGCTTTGCCCGCGATGACAAAGGTAACTATCACTCCGAGAATCAAGCCTGCGATAAACACGAGAGGCACCTTCAACTTATTTATCATGCTAGTCTCCTCGACAACTCATCGTATTTAAGAATCTACCGCGTTAAAGCCTCAAACCAACGACCTTAAGCCAGCTGGATTAGATATCTCTTTCTACTCTCATTCCGACCGCAATGCTACGAGTGGATCAACTTTCGTTGCGCGGCGCGCTGGTATGTAGCAAGCCACAAGGGCAACCGCGATAAGTACTAAACTCGTTATCGCAATGGCAATCGGATCGCCAGTCGGCAGAGACGGCACCTCGGCGATTAGCAATTTTGCGACGGCATACGCACCCGCTCCTCCAAACAGCATGCCTATCACGATCAATAATGTGCCCCTTGCCAAAACCAACAAGAGCACATCACTTCGTTGTGCACCGAGCGCCATTCGAATTCCGAACTCACCAGTTCGTTGAACTACCGTATAAGAGATGACTCCATAAATTCCAATCGCTGCCAGAACAAGTCCCAGCGCGGCAAATGCACCCAAAAGATTCCCCAGCAGCGAAATGTTTCCTAATCCCTGGTCAATAGCATTTCGCGCAGTGCGAACTCTGTAGACCGGCAGACTTGGATCAAGTCCTGCTACAACCTTTTGCAGACTCTTGCCAAGTGCTTCGGGTGTTGCTGCAGTACGCAACGCAATCGTCAGATATCCAGGAGCCGACTGCGACAACGGTATGAATGCCTCATACTGTGTATACCGCTCACGGAGATCGCCTGGAAACGCCATGTCATTTACGACACCTACGACTTCGTACCATTCTTTCTTTGGACCAGGATTACTTATGCGTTTGCCGATAGGATTTTCGTTTGCCCAATAGCGTCGAGCCATAGTGTCGTTCACGATTACTACCTTCGTTGTATCGGCACGGTCTGAATTGTTGAAAGTACGTCCCCGCAACAAGTGCACTCCGTAAGTATCAAAGTATTGATTACTCGCGGGCTCGTAAAACATTTCGGGATACTGATCAGGCTTGGGTTCCGGCTGGCCCTCAATAACGAATGAACTGCTGCTATTGAAACCAAATGCTGGCTGAGAGCTACCTATCGCTACGCGCTCAACGTCCGGCAGAGCCTGTAGGCGATTTTCCAAATCAGACAAGAAGGCAACACGCTGCGTATCCTTCGCATACTTTTCCCCACGCAAGCTCATCTGGGCTGTCACTAGTCCATCAGCGCGCCAGCCGGGATCTGAGTTCAGGAATCTCTGTAAGCCTCGCAAAAACAGTCCTGACGCTGCGAGCAATACCATAGCGAACGCAACTTCGACGATTATCAGTGTGTGCCGCAATCGGTGTTGCGAGCGACTCGCTGTCGATCCGCGCGAACTTTCTCGTAACACCTGGTTGATGTCTGCACGCGAGGCGAGCAATGCCGGCACAACGCCAAATAGCAATCCCGTCAGCAACGAACAGAGAAGAGCAAAGGCGAAAACTTTTGGATCGAGGTCTATATTGGCACCCGGCAAATCAGCGAACAGATACTTGCTGATAAACTTCGCTCCAAACAGGGCCAGGACCAGACTGAGGGTTCCACCTATAAGTGCCACCAGGAGGCTTTCCGTTAGACTCTGGCGTATCAGCCGCAGCCGGCCGGCGCCCAGCGCCGCTCGTACTGCGAGTTCTCGTGATCGCGAAGCGGTTCGAACCAGCTGAAGATTTGCCAGGTTGGCGCAGGCAATTAGCAATACAAATCCGGCAAGTCCGAAGGTGAACCACATAACCTTCCTTCCAATGTCGTCCGACATTGAGCGCTGGAGCGGTTCAAGGCGAAGACTTTCACCGCTGTTCGAATCGTTTTCTTTTCCGATATTGGCAGCAAGAGTAACCATACTTTGCTGGGCCTGCTCGAGGGATACTCCGGGCTTTAGGCGTGCGAAGGAAGAGAGAAAGTTGGTACCGCGACTTTTCTTTTGCTCCGCGTTGAAGGCGAGCGGCTGCCAGAAATCAACTGTGCCCCAGAGGATCGGGTGGTCGAATCCGGGAGGCATTACTCCGACGATCGTCACGGTCTTTCCATCTAACTGCACCGGGTGCCCCAGGATGTTTGGATCGCCACCAAAGTGCCGTGTCCAAAACCGATCGCTTAACACGATAACGTTGTCGGCCCCAGGTTCGAATTCTTCTGGTTGGAAAACGCGACCTTGAGCAGGCGCATTGCCAAGCAAGGGAAAGAAGTCAGCAGTTGCCGCCAGGCCCTGAAGTCGTTCAGCCATCTGTCCCTGCTCAACCAGGTTGCGGTTAACAAAATTGTACGCAGCCATTTTTTCAAAGACCGCGTTCTTCTCACGCTGGTCTATGAAGTTGGCAATTGAATGCGGCCAACTTTGGGAATGTGGCGAAGTACGAAACACGCGCACCAATTGCGAGGATTGTGGATAGGGGAGAGAACGAAAGAGAAACGTATTCAAGACGCTGAACATCGCGGTGTTTGCGCCCAATCCCAACGCCAGGGTGAGAGTTGCCAACACCGTAAAGCCTTTGTGCTTGAGTAGCGTTCGCACGGCGTAACGTAAGTCCTGGGACAAGGTAGTCACGTTGAAACCTCCCGTAGTTAGGAACGGATTCGGAGCAACGCTTAACGCGATGTCAGCACTGATCCTGAGAAGTTAAGGCTCTTAAGGGTTAACACCGCGGAGGGTCAGAATGTGACGCACGTCGTGACCCTTGAATGCGCGAGATAGTAATCAAGAAGGCAAGAGGGGTTTACCGCGAAGCGGTTACATCACAGAACCCTGGGTTAGCTCCGTTTATTAGTTTTCCAACCCGGAACAGGTTGCGTCAGATGCGTCGTGGTTGATGATTAAACATTATTGGGAAAAACTGCTTCGCCGTATCGAGGAACGCGGCGAACGCTGCGCAGCAAACGAGCAATTTCTTGTTTTCTTAACAAGACTTCTTTTCGATGCGAACAACAACACGATTTGAGTTGCGGCTCTGCTGTGCTGCAGCGGCTCGCCAACGCAGTTACGCTGAAAGGAACCGTTACGAAG